>SYDD01000126.1 GCA_005786775.1 Opitutaceae bacterium | reverse complement strand
GATATGGTCGGGGTGGGCCGCTGGGGCGACAACCTGTTCAGCAACTGTGTGGTGGCGCTTGATGCCCTCACCGGGGAACGGCGCTGGCACTTTCAGGACGTCCGCCACGATATCTGGGACCTCGACGTCTGCGCGCCGCCGAACCTCGTGACCGTGAACCGCGGCGGCCGCCCGGTAGATGCCGTCGTGGGCTTGGCGAAGTCGGGCCACGTCACGCTGCTGGACCGCCTGAGCGGGCAGCCACTCTTCCCGTGGCGGCTGCGGCGGGCGCCGGTGTCGGTGCTGCCGGGCGAGCGGACGTCGCCGTACCAGCCCGATCCGGAGCTGCCGGAGCCGGTGTCGCGGATGGCATTCGAGCCGGGGATGATCACGGATCGGACCCCGGAGGCGCGCGCGTGGGTGGAGCAGATCGTGGCCAAGTCGACCTACGGGTTCTTCCAGCCGTTCACCGAGGGGAAGCCGAACCTGTTCATCGGCTCGCGCGGCGGCGCGGAATGGTCCGGGGCGGCGGTGGATGTACCGACGGGGCGGCTCTACGTGACCTCGAACCGCTGGGTGTCGAAGATCACCGTGCTGGCGAACGAGGACCGTGAACGGGACCCCCGGCACCCGCCTTCGGCCGGGGAGCGCCATTACCAGGCGCATTGCGCGTCGTGCCACGGGCCGAATCGGGGCGGAATCGGCGTGGCGCCGTCGCTGTACGGTCTGGGGCGGAGAATGGACGATACGCAGGTGCGGGAGCTGCTGCGCACGGGTCGCGGGGCGATGCCGCCGGCGCCGCCGCTGGCCGAGGCCGAACAGCGGGAGTTGCTCGATTACCTGTTCCGCCGGAACCAGCCGCCCAGCCGCGGGGCGCAGCCCGGGGCGGATCCGGCGCGGCCAGCGTACACTTTCGACAGCTTCCAGTTCCTGACCGACCACGAGGGCTACCCGGGGATCAAGCCACCCTGGGGACTGCTGAACTGTTACGATCTGAGCACGGGCCGGATCCTCTGGCGGGTGCCGCTGGGTGAGTTGCCGGAGCTCACACGCGCGGGCGTGCCGAAGACCGGGACGCACAACCTCGGCGGAGCGACCGTGACCGCGGGCGGCCTCGTCTTCGTGGCGGGCACAGAGGACGAGAAGCTGCGGGCCTTTGACGCGGATACCGGCGAGGAGCTGTGGTCGACCAAGCTGCCGCACGCGGGCACCGCGGCGCCGGCGGTGTATGCGGTCGGCGGCCGCCAGTATATAGTGATCACCGCGACGGGCGGCGGCCGCGTGGGTGGTGCCTCGGGGCCCGGCGACGCCTTCGTGGCCTTCGCGCTCCCGCGCTGATCAGAACCGAAACGAGCTGCTCAGCGTCCACACCCGCGGGGGGCCCACGCGGTACTGCGCCACCCGGTAATCCTTGGTCAGCTCCGCCCGCACCGGGATCAGGTCCCGCGCCGTGTGATTTAGATTCTGCCCGCGCAACTCGAGCGTCCACTCGATCCGCCCGCGGTACAGCGACCGCTTGTGCCGGATCCACGCGTCGATGTTCGTGATCGCCGGGGCGATGTGCGGGCGGTCGATGTCAGCCACCAAAGTATCCCCCACGAGCTCGGTCGGGTACCCAATGACCGCGCCGTCCTGCCAGCGCACGGCCGCGCCCACCCCGGAGCCCTCAAGCAGGCCGCGGTTGAACGTGTAATTGGTCACCAGGTTCACCCGCCACGCGCGCTGCTCGGTCGAGACGCGGCCCTCCTGGCGCTTCTGGTTGCGGTAGGAGGAGAGCACGTTCGTCTCCAGCCACTGGGCGACCGTCATTTGTGCGTCGCCCGGGACCGGCGCGGGGTAGCTGATGTAGCTGGGCGGTACGGTCGCCGGGTCGTTAAAATACCGCAGGTGGCCAATCAGGCCGCCCGACCCAAGGATCGGCTCCACCTTGGCCCACAGCTCCGCGAAGCGCGGGCCGTAATTATCGATCACCGTCTCCTGGTTCGCGACGTTCAGGGCCAAGCGCCAGTTAGAGCTCGGGTTCCACGTGAGCTCGAGCTCGGTGCCGCGGCCCACGATGTCCTGGGTGTCCCCCAGGTTCGGGAGGTCCGTGCGGGCGAAGTCGCCGCCCGCGGACGGCGCGTCGAGGCTGGCGGAGGTGCGCGTGCGCGGCGGGATGATCGCGTTGAGCCGGCCGAGCGCCTCCACCGCGAGGGCGTAATTGGGGGTCGTTGCCCCTTGGTTGCCGAGCCGCTGGGCCTCGATGAGGAACTCCAGCGGCTTGAGGATGCCCTGGTTCACGAGGGTGGAGTACTTGGTGCTCGCGGCCCCATTGACCAAGTCGCACTCGTAGCGGTTGAGGCGCAGGACGAGCTTCGAATCGAGGAGGTTGAGGGTCACGCCGTACTCGCGCGTGCGACCGGAGGGCGACGGCAACTGGGCGCCGGCGAAATCGTTGGCCGTGGCCCCGAGGCTAAAGTTCTCGGACTCACCGTAGTGGGCGTTGAGCTTCGCGCCCAGCGGGAGCGGCCGCCAGCGGTCGGGCCACTTGCCGACGACGGACCACGACGCGGTGCGGAACCGGTCATCGACCCGATTGAGCAGCGCGGCCGGGGTGTTGATCGAGGCACGATCGGCCAGCAGGTCCGGGCCAGGCAGCGCTTGGCGGATTTCGGAAACCACGTCGTCCTGGCGCCATCCATAGAGGCCGATGAGGTGGTTGCGGAGGAGCGAGACGTTCCACGTCGCTGCCAGAGTGTCGACGCGCTGGGAGTTACGGCCGAGGTCCTCCAGCTCGGCCGCGGTGCGCAGGGTTACGGTTTCGTACGCGCCGCTGGCCGGGTTGAAGGTCCGCAGGTCCACCGTGCGGCCGGGATTCCAGAGGCGCTGCGAGGTCAGCGGGGTGAGCCGCACCTGGCTCTCCGTGCGGGCGCCGAGGACCGAGTCGCCGAGGTAGACGATGTTGTTCACCTTCCGACGGCTCGAGCCAAGCGGGTCGGCGGCGCTGAAGACAAATCCGCCGGTCGCGTTCTGGTAGTACTGGCCCCAGCTCCGGGATTCCTGCTGCTGGTCGTAGGCGCTGCCCATCGCAGTGAAGGTGTGCCGCCCCAACCAACGCGCGAGCGGCGAGGTCGGCCAGAGACGCCGCGGATCAAGTTTCGCAAACGCGGTCGCGCGGAAGGCCTCGCGCTCGTCCCGCAGGGCGCCCATCCCGACGCGGTCCATCAAAAAGGGGCGGCCGAGGTTGGGGTTCGGCTGGCCCAGATAGTCCTGCATCAGGTCCACGAAGATGCCGGAGAAGTTTTGGAACGGGACGTAGGCACTGCGGCGGTATTCCTGCCGGTCGTAGGCGAGCTCAATCCCCGCCTGGCCGTCGAGGAGAGTTTGCTCGAACACGACGTTCTGGTGCGTCCATTTGTCGTGCTGGAAGGCAGCCCCGCCCGAGAGCATGTTCCGGGTGAAGTCGAGCATCGCGAGGCTGGTGAGCGAGACCGGGATCTGAACCGGGTTGGTGCGCCAAGGCTGCTCGGGCACGAGGTAGTTGTAAGCCGGGGCCGCGCCGATGCCGTCCGGGTTCATCGCGGGGAGCGGGTTGTTGATGGCCGTGATGTTGGACTCGATCGCGCCCCCGCCCCCGACCGCCCCACCGGGCGCCACGGATCCCGGCAGGTAGACGGCGGCGATCTGCCGCGACATATTCGGATGGAAGAGCATCCGCGGGTTCGTGGCGTTGTTGTCGTGGTAGGTCACCGCGTTGCGCAGGATCGCCAGCTTCACGTCGTTCGGGATGGCGGCGGCCGTCAGGTAGGCGTTGGTGGTGCCGGTCGGGCGCCACGACTGCGCGACCGGGCTGTACACCAGCGGGTAATTGTCGGGGACGCTCAGGTTGGCCCCGGGGGTGGCGGCGATCACGGCGCGCATCCGCTGGACCATCAGGGGCTGGTTCGCGAGCCAGCTCGCGATGGTGCTGGAGGGCGGGATGGTGTTGGGCCGATTCGCGCGGCGCCCGCCGCTCTCGACGAAGCCGCGCACGGTGGCGCCCGCCCACGGACGCCAGGTGACGGTCCCGGACTGCCGGTGGTCGTCGTCAAACGCGGGCCGCTGGTAAAAGCGCCGGTCATCGCGCACCGCGGCCACCCGCACCGCGAGCCGCCGCGGGATGAGCACGCGGTTGAGGTCCGCCTCCGTGCGAACGGAGCCCTCGCTGTCCACCTCGACGCGCGCCGCGTGGGCGTCCCGGAACCGCGCCGCGGCCAGCTGGGTGTTGATGATGCCCGCGGGGCTCCCGAGCCCGAAGAGGATGGCGTTCGCGCCACGGTTGATCTCGGTGAGCTCGGTATTGAAGCGGTCGGGCGGGATCAGGCTGAGGAAGTAGTTCCGCGTGAGGTCGGCGCCGGCGATGCCGCGCACCCGCTGCGAGCCTTGCGGGTTGACCCGCGAGGACTGGTCGCCGGTCGAGGTCGTACCCACGTTGAAGTCGCTGAAGTTCCCGTTGATGCCACTCGCCTCGGTCGAGGTGGTGAAGAGGAGCAGCTGGTTCAGGTTTGCCGCGCCCACGTCCCGCATGAACTCGGGCGTGACGATCTGCACTGAGGAGGCGATCTCGTCTACGTTCATCCGCAGGCGCGAGCCGGCGAGGGTCTGGGAGGCATAGTAGCCCTGGAACGCCTCGGCGGACACCTGAAAGGGCGACAGCTCGACGACCTCATCCCGGGCGGGAGCGGGGGCGGGCCCGGCGGCCGGGGCGAGGCTCTGAGCCGGCAACAGCGGCACAGCGAGGAACGTCAGGGCAAGGGCGGGGTGCAGGCGCATCGGAAGGAAACGGAACGACCAAGGGTGGACGGGCGCAGACGCCGAACGAAAGGCGGCCGCGGCACACGTAGCAACCCCGGAGCGAAAGCCCGGCGGAACGGACGCGCAGGCCGCGGCGTCTACAGCGTCAGGTGCTCGACGATCGAGAGGCCGTGGCCCTCGATGGCGATCGGCTTCCGACCGGAGGCAGCCAGCAGCCGGATCTCGCGCAGGCCCAGCCCATGGAGAATCTGCGCCCCGATACCGTACTCGCGCAGCATCGTGCGCGCGGACGGAGGGGCGGCTTCACCACGGATCGTGTCGCAGAGCTGCGGGCCTTCGTTGGCCCGGGAGAGGACGAGCAGCACCCCGGATCCTTCGCGCGCGATGCGCTCGAGCGCCGCCGGGATGCCCGGCCGGCCGGGCCCCGTCTCGCCCTG
>SYDD01000125.1 GCA_005786775.1 Opitutaceae bacterium | reverse complement strand
GGCGACGAAGGGCGCGAGGGCCGCGGGCTGCGGCGCCTGCAGCGCGAGGAGCACATAGTCGTGGGCGCGCTCGACGGCGGCGGCGACGAGCGCCGACCGGATCCAATCATCGGGCGCGGCGGCGAACTCGGCGAGGACGGCCTCCTGCTGGGCGCGGGTGGTGGCGGCGCGGGCGGCGGCGTGGCGCTGCTCGGGCAGGCTGCCGATGGGCCCGCGGTTGATCTGGGTGAGGGCGCGCGCGCCCGCGGCGCCGTGGTTCTCCTGCGCCAGCCGCCAGGCGGTCTTGCGCACGTGGGCGTTGGGGCTCTGCTCGATCGTCCGCACGAGCCCGGCGAGGTCGCGGCGGTCGAGGGCGGGCACCGGGAGCGGCTTCGCCTCGCGGTGGTCGACGCGCCAGATGCGGGCGAAGTAATGGTCGCGGTCCGGCCGCACGGCGGCGTTGGCCGGCCCGTGCTGCGGCCCGCGGGTGTCGTTGTGGATCACCGCCTGGTTGTAGAAGTCGATCACGTACAGGGCGCCGTCGGGGCCGACGCGAGTGTCGATCGGCCGGAACCAGAGGTCGCGGCTGCGGATGAACTCGGTCTGCTCGCGGCCCGCCTCCTTCTCCGTGCGGTAGCTGGTGCCGTCGCGGCGCACGAACTGGTGGTGGACGAGGTTGAGGGTCGGCTCGCCGGTGAAGTAGCTGTAGTTCCACTTGGCCGGCCAAGTGCCCCCCTCGTAGACGGCGCAGCCGGAAGCCGCGGTGAAGCGGCCGACCTGGTCGATCTGCACGTAGGCCTGCTCGGGCCACTCGATCGCGGGGTAGCTCCGCTGGTTGGTGATCATTCCCTTCCAGGTGGTCGCGCCGGGCATCTTGCCGCGCGCCAGCACCGACTCGGGCAGGAGGCTGTGGAAGAACACGGTGCCGCTCGTCGGCTGGGTCCAGAAGATCTGCCCGTCCCAGGTCGTCTCCAGGCCCCAAGTGTTGCCGTTCTTCGAGTTGTACTGCTCGAACGCGGAGCCGTCCGCCTTGAAGCGCACGACGCCGCTGCCGCCCGGGCCGAAGGCGCGCCCGCCCGCGCCGGCCGTGACGTCACCCTGCGAGTAGCCGTGCGTCGCGTAGATCCAGCCGTCGAGGCCCCAGCGCAGGTTGTTGATGACCGCGTGGGTGTCGCGGATACCGAGGCCGGTGTAGAGCCGCGTGCGGCGGTCGGCGACGTCGTCCCCGTCGGTGTCCTCGAGGAACCAGATGTCCGGTGCGGTGGCGGCGATCACCCCGCGCCCGTGGAAGACGAAGCTCGTCACCAGCTCGAGCCCGTCGGCGAAGACCTTTTTGCGATCCATCACGCCGTCGCCGTCGGTGTCGCTCAGGATCGAGATGCGGTCCTCGGGCGCGCGGTCGACCTTGGCCCCGCGGAGGTTCCCGCTCTCCTTCCACGCGTCGGTGACCGGGGCGCGGCGGCCGTTGGGATACTCGGGGGTCTCGGCGACCCAGAGGCGGCCGCGCTCGTCCCAGTCGAGGTTCATCACCTTGTTGATGAGGGGTTCGGCGGCGACGAGGCCGACCTTGAACTCGGGGTGGACCTCGAGCTTGGCGGCGGCGGCGCGCGGGTGGGTGGGGCCGTCGGCCGGGTAGCGGAGGGCGTCGCCCAGCTCCTCGGGGCGGCAGAGCTCGTCGACGTTGGCGCGCTGGCCGGCCCAGGCGATGCCGCGCAGGAGGAGGGCGCGGTAGTTGGGCCGGTTGAAGTTCTCGTAGCGGTGCCCGGGCAGGGAGACGAACGCGCGGTAGCTGCGGGGCGCGCCCTCGAGCTGCCGCTCGTAGCTCCAGATCTGGGGCTGGATGTCGTAGATGTTGACGCCCTTGCGCTGCGCCACGGCCTCGGCGGCGCGGGCCTGGGCCTCGCGGTTGCCGCGCCCGCCGGTGTCGATCGCCTTGGGCGTGTAGGCGGCGGCCAGCACCCGCGCGGAGGGGTGCATGTCCATGTCGTAGTAGATCTCATCGTCCATCGCCCAGTTCGAGACCCCCTGCGTGACGGGGTGGTCGCGGTCGGTGAAGTAGAGGTGCATCGGGGCCTCGAGCCACTTGGTGTGGCCGTGGCGCCAGGAGCCGCCGATCACGTCGCGGTACCAGGCCGGGTCGCGGGAGACGGCGCCGGCGTGGATGACCACGAGGCCGCCGCCGCGGCGGAGGAAGGCGTCGAGGTTCGCGCGGTCCTCGGCGGCGGGGATGTTGCCGGCCTCCTGAGCGTGCAGGATGAGCACGTCGGTGGCCTCGAGCTGGGCGCGGGTGGGGAAGGTGTCGCCGCCGGCGGCGCGGGCGCCGCGGGCGTTGAGGAGCGGCACCCACTCGGCGAGGAAGCGCGGGTAGTCGTGGGCGCCGGGGCCGTGGGACTTGGGGCCGGAGCGCAGGAAGACGCGCAGCGGGACGTCGGCGGCGAAGGCGGACGCGGCCAGCAGGCAGGCGAGGAGGAAGAGGCGTTTCATCGGGGGAAGGGGAAGGGGGTTCAGCCGCGGGTGCGGCAGGCGGGACGGCCCTGGCGGAGGGAGGCCCAGGGCTCCTGCGCGGAGACGTCGTGCGGGTCGGGCGCCGCGGCCTCCGGCGCGGGCAGCTTGGCCGGGGAGAGGATCGCTAGGAAGACGAGCGGCTCGGGATGCGGGTTGTAGGTCGCGTGGACCACCCCGGGCGGGATGTGCGCCATCTCGCCCGGCCCCAGCAGGCGGCACTCCGTGCCCACCCACTGCTCGGCGCGGCCGTACACCACGTAGATGATCTCCTCCCGGTGCGGGTGGCAGTGGAAGGGGTGGCAGTGCATCCCGTCCATATTTGCCCGGACGAGCAGCAGCTTCTCGGCCGCGACGACGTCGGGGCGGCAGAGCCACTCGTTGTTGGTCCAGGGGTTGGGCTCGCGGAGGGTTTCTGCGGCGGTCACGAAGCGGCGTTCGGCGGGATTCATCGGGAAAGGCTGGGGGCGGCGGGCGCCGCGGGGGCGGCCGCCGCTAGGCCGGCGTGCCGGGCGCGGGGCGGCGCGGCAGTTCGAGCGCCGTGAAGCGGCGGGTCAGGCCGGTGAGCGATTCCTCCACGCCCATCCGCTCGAGGCTGGAGGCGCCGACGAAGCCCACCGCGTCCGTGTTCCGGATCACGCGGTCCGCGTCCTCCGGCGTGTTGATCGGCCCCCCGTGGGCGAGGAAGAAGATGTCCTTCCGCACCTGCGAGGCGGCGGCGATGATGTCGCGCGTGGTGCGCAGGGTCTGGTCCCAGCTGACGACCGCCTTCTGCACGCCGATGCTACCGCCGACCGTGGTGCCCACGTGGGCGATGATCGCGTCGGCGCCCGCCTTGGCCATCTCGACGGCCTCCTCCGGGCTGCCGACGTAGACGATCGAGAACAGGTCCATCCGGCGCGCGAGGGCGACCATCTCGTACTCCTTGCGCACGGACATCCCGGTCTCCTCCAGCACGCCGCGGAAATGGCCGTCGACGATCGTGTGGGTGGGGAAGTTGTTCACCCCGGAGAAGCCCATCTCCTTCACCCGCCCGAGCCAGTGCCACATCCGGCGGCGGGGGTCGGTGGCGTGGACGCCGCAGATCACGGGGACCTCCTCGACCACGGGGAGCACCTCGTACTCGCCGATCTCCATCGCGATGGCGTTGGCGTCGCCGTAGGCCATCATCCCGGCGGTGGAGCCGTGGCCCATCATCCGGACGCGGCCGGAATTGTAGATGATGATGAGGTCGGCGCCGCCCTTCTCGATGAACTTCGCGGAGATGCCGGTGCCCGCGCCCGCGGCGATCAGGGCGCGGCCCTGCCGCAGCTTGGCGTGCAGGCGCTCGCGCACCTCCTCGCGGGTGTAGGGGTTGCCTTTGCCGGTCCAGGGATTGGGCATCGCGGCAGGACACGGCGTCGGCGGGCACGCCGCAAGCCCGGACGTGGCGCGGCGGCCGCTTCCGGGTTGGCCGCCGCCCGCGGGCGCCGGATGCTGTTATATTGCGCGGCCGGGGGCCGGTCGGGCCTGGCGGCGGAGCTGCTGCGCCGCGAGGGCTGGTCGACGGAAAACCTCGGCTCCTACGCGCGCTGGGGGGCGGCCAGCCTGCCGGTCCGCCGCCCGTGAGCGGGCCCGCGGGCGCCCGGGTCAGCGGGTCGCGGCGGGCGGGGGCACGAACCACTCGCCGCGCAGCCAGTCGACGATCAGGCCGAGCTCGCCGGGGGTGATCACCTTGTCCTCGCCGAAGAGCGGCATCCGGTCGTTGCGCTCGCCGTAGAAGCGGGGATGCGCGGCGTTGCCGATGAAGGCCACCAGCCACTCGCGCGAACCGTACCCGGTGAGCTCCGGGCCGACGGCGTCGCCAGTGCCGCGGAACACGTGGCAGTCGGCGCAGTTCATCCGGGGGCCGACCAGCGCCTCGCGCCCCTGCGCGATCAGCGCCTCGTCGCGCCGGTCGATGTCCCGCTGTGCCTTGAGCCCGGCCTCCGCCGAGAGCGCGGCGATGGTGAGCTCGAGCAGCTTGCGGTCCTCGGGCCCGTACTCGGCCACGTCCTCGCGCACGTATTTGACCATCTTCCCATTCTTGAACTTGGTCCCGCCGAAGTAATGCGCGGTGGCGACGCGCGCGGGGTCGAGCAGGCCGGCGAGCCACTCGCGGCTGGCGAAGCCCTTCAGGTCCGCCGCGGAGGCGGCGTCCTTGGGCTGGCCGCCGAGGCCGTCGTGGCCGTCGAAGCGGTGGCAGCTCGCGCAGTGCCGCGCGAAGAGCTTCGGGCCCTGGGTGAGCGGGTCCTGGCGCAGCAGGGTGACGGCGCCGGTGGCGGGGATGCCGGCGGGGGAACGGGCGAGCTCCACGACCCGCTGGGCCTCGCGCTGCGCGGCGGCGACGGCGATCGCGTGGTCGGGGTTGGCGCGGTCCTCCGCCAGGGCGAGCCAAGTGAGCCAGCCGGAGCCGGCGAGGACGATCCACAGGAAGGCGACGTTGAAGCGGTGGCCGAGGCGCCAGTTGCCGATGAACGGCATCGCCGCGAGCAGCGCCATCAGCAGGCCGGGGATCACGATGGCGCCCCAGACCTCGGTGCCGCCGGGGAAGTACTTCAGGAACTCGAACAGGAAGAGGAAGTACCATTCGGGCCGCGCGGCGGGGAACGGCTCCGAGGGGTCGGCGGGCGCCCCGAGCTCGGCGCCCCGGTTGCGCACCACGAGGAAGACCACCACGGCGAGCACCGCGAGGCAGGCGACGGCGTCGCGCAACACCTGGTCGGGCCAGAACGCGGCGTCCGGCCGGCGGCGGGGCTCCTTCGGCGTCAGCCCGTGGCGCCGGAAGAAGTAGATGTGGGCGACGATGAAGAGGATGATCGCCCCGGGGATCACGCCGGCGTGCAGCGCGAAGAAGCGCGTGAGCGTGTGGTGGCCGTAGTCGGCGCCGCCGACCACCAGCTGCTGCAGCTCGGGGCCGACGAACGGCGTGATCGCGAGGATGTTGGTCGCGACGCGCGTGGCCCAGTAGCCCTTCTGGTCCCACGGGAGCAGGTAGCCCGTCAGCGAGAGGCCGAGGGTGAGGCAGAGCAGGAGGATGCCCGACCAGAAGTTGAATTCGCGCGGGGCCTTGTAGGCGCCGTCGATCACCACCTGCATCAGGTGGACGGCGAGGAGCACCGTCATCGCCTGCGCGGTGTAGTGGTGGAGCCCGCGGAGGAACCAGCCGCCCCACATCTCGTGCTGGATGTAGTAGACGCTCTCCCAGGCGGTCTGCGAGCTGGGGCTGTAGGCGAACCAGAGCGCGATGCCGGTGATCACCTGCAGCGTGAAGCAGAAGACGAGCGTGCTGCCCCAGACGTAGCGCCAGCGGGCGCCGCCGGGCACGTTCTCGAAGAGGACCTCGTGGGCCAGCTTCCGGTAGCCGGTGCGTTGATCGAGCCAGTCGAGCGGTTTCACGGGGTCAGACGGGGATCTTCTCGTGGACGCCGGCGCGGAAGTTGCGGAAGCGGACCCAGACCTCCGTGCCCCCGCGCACCTCGGTCTCGAGGGAGTCGAGCGGCCGCGGGCTGGGGCTCTTCGGGTCGAGCACTCGCCCGTCGAGTGCGAAGCTGCTGTTGTGGCACGGGCAGTGGAAGTTGTCCCGCGCGGCCTTGTAGTCCACGAAGCACCCGGCGTGCGGGCAGGCGACGTTCAGCGCGCGGACGCTGCCGTCGGGGAGGCGCTGCAGGTAGACGGCGCCGACGGGGACGTCGGGCGTGCGGTTCCACGCGTCCACGCGGGTGGCGAGGACGGGGAACTTGCGCGGTTCGCCGCCGGCGGGGACGGCGGCGAGGTTGGCCACGAACACGGCGCCGCCGCCGGCGGGTTTCCGGCGGAGCGGGTCGAGGAGGACGAGCAGGCCCGAGGCGGCCGGG
>SYDD01000124.1 GCA_005786775.1 Opitutaceae bacterium | reverse complement strand
GTAGAAGATCGCCCCGAGCTGGCGCGTCTCCCGGTGCGGCGAGCGGCCGAACCAGATCATCAGGCCGATTGGCACCAGGAGGAACAGCGCCCGCAGCCATTCGAAGCCGGAGGTGTCCGACAGCTTGACGAGCCCCCACAGCCCCAGCGTGCCCAGCAGGGTGAACACCGGCTGCCGCCAGGCCCCGGGGCGCCGCGGCGGGGGCGGACCCACCTCGCGCAAGCCCTGGCCGAAGAAGACGAACACGAGCAGGCCCAGGACCATCCCGACGCCCGCCGCACCAAAGCCCCAGTGCCACGAATGTGCCGGATCAAAGCCCCAGCCGGTCAGGACCGCCTTGAACGCGCTGTGCTGCGCGAGGAAGCCGGTCGCCAGCGGCGCGATGAACGCCCCGGCATTGATGCCCATATAGAAGATGGAGAAACCCGCGTCCCGCCGCGCATCCCCCGGCGCGTATAGTTGGCCGACCATCGCGCTGATATTCGGCTTCAGGAGACCTGTCCCGATCACGATGAGCGCGAGGCCAAGGTAGAACGTCGTCTCCCCGGGCACGGCCATCGAGAAGTGTCCCGCCGCGATGATGATGCCGCCGATGAGCACCGCCAGCCGCGAGCCGAGGATGCCGTCCGCCAGCGTGCCCCCTGGAATGGAAAGCATATAGACTGACATCGTGTAGGTGCCGTAGATCAGGGTCGCTTGGGCGATGGGCAGGCCCAGTCCGCCCGCCGCCGCCGGGGCCACCATGTACAGGGTCAGCAGCGCCCGCATCCCATAGTACGAGAAGCGTTCCCAGAGCTCCGCGAAGAACAGGGTGTAAAGGGGCCGGGGATGGCCCAGCAGCTGCGGATGCGCGGGCAGAATGGCCTCGGTCTCGATCGGAACCGGGGCGGCGGGGCGACGGGGGGCGGACATCCCGCGGAGCTTGGCGGGCACCAGCCCGGGCGGGAAGCGGAAAGACCGGCGGCCGCCGGCCGGGAGCTTACTGCTCGGCTTCGCGCGCCAGCAGCCAGAGCAGGTCGGAAAGGCGATTGATGAACCGGCCCACATCCGGCCGCAGGTGGCGGCCGTGCCCCGCCAGGGCAGTCAGGCGCCGTTCCGCCCGCCGTGCCGCGGTGCGGGCCATATCGAGGGCTGCCGCCCCGGGATTAGCGCCCGGCGTGGCCCAGCCGTCGAAGCTCAATCCCCGCGCCTCCAGCGCCGCCAGTTCCGTGTCGAGCAGGGTAACATCCTCCGCCGAGACCTTTTCGAAGTTCGAACCGGCGTAACGGGCGGCGTCCGCCTCCGCGCAGGCCACCTCGCCCATCAGGGCGACCAATTGCCGCTGGATCCGGGTGAGGGAGGCGCGCACCTCCGCCCCGCGGGGCGTCGCCGGCAAGGAGGCCTTGGCGGCCCCCAGGGCCGCGTTCAGCTCGTCGCAGGCGCCGACGGCCTCGATCTGGGGATGGTCCTTGGCCACCCGCTGCCCATAGAGGAGGCCGGTCGTGCCGTCGTCCCCGGTACGCGTCGCGATGGAGCGGGCCATCGTCAGGCGATCCGCCGCGCGGCGAGTTGCGCGCGCAGGCAGAGTTCGGCCGCCTTGAAGACGTGCGCCTGGGTCATCGCCTTGTCGGTCCGGCGCAGGCAATCGAGGATGAGCTCCCCGAAGAACCGGAAGCCCACCTGCCCCGCCACGCTCAGGTGACGCTCGCCCGCCTGGTCGACCAGGTAGACCTGGTCCCCGGCCTTGTCGCGGGCGACGTCCAGGTACTTGCGCAGTTCAATGTAGCCCTTGGTGCCGAGGATCACGGTGCGGCCGTCGCCCCAGGTGGAGAGACCATCCGGCGTGAACCAATCGACCCGGATATAGTTGGAGGCGCCGTTGTCCCCGAGCAGGGAAGCCTCGCCGAAGTCCTCGAACTCCGGCCGGTCGGGGTTGGCGAAGTTGCCCACCGCGGCCTGGGTGACGGTCGCGTCGGTCGCGCCGGTGTAAGTGAGGAACTGCTCGAACTGGTGGCTGCCGATATCGGTCAGGATGCCGCCGTACTTGGCGCGTTCGAAGAACCAGGCGGGCCGGCTGGCCTTGTTCAGGCGGTGGGGCCCAAGGCCGATCACCTGGATCACACGGCCGATGGCGCCCGCGGCGACGAGGTCTGTGGCGTACATCGCCGACTCCACGTGCAGGCGCTCTGAGAAATAGACCATATACTTTCGCCCCGTGCGGGCCACCGCCGCTTTGGCGTCGTCCAGTTGCGCGAGCGAGGTGAACGGGGTCTTGTCGGTGAAGTAGTCCTTACCCGCCGCCATCACCCGCAGGCCGAGAGGGCCGCGGTCGCAGGGCACGGCCGCCGCGGTGACCAGATGGACGGTAGCATCGTGGAGGATCTCGTCGAGGTCACGGGCCACGCGCACCTGCGGGTACTTGGCACGGAAGGCCTCGACCTTCTTCGGGTCCGGGTCGTAGACCCACTTCAGTTCCCCGCCGGCCTCCAGCAGCCCGTTGCACTGGCCGTAGATGTGCCCGTGCTCGAGGTGGGCCGCGGCGAAGACGAACTCACCGGGGCCGACGACCGGGCGCGGTTTGCCCTGCGGGGCGTAGTTCATCCCGTCGGACTTCTGGATGGTGCTCATAGGGAAGGGGAGGGGCGGGCCGCGGCGCGCGTGGCCTTGGCGAGGGCGACCAGGTCCGGCTCCAGGGCCGCGCGGGACCGGCGCTTCATCCGGTCGATGAACAGGACCCCCTGCAGGTGATCGAACTCGTGTTGCACGCACCGGGCGAGGAGGCCGTCGCAGGCCAGCTCGTGGCCGATGCCGTGGCCGTCCTGGAAGCTCACGCGGATCGCCTCGGGCCGGGTCACGTCGCCGCGCAGCTGGGGGAAGGAAAGGCACCCCTCTTCCGCGATCGCCTCCGCGGTGCCCGGCGCCGG
>SYDD01000017.1 GCA_005786775.1 Opitutaceae bacterium | reverse complement strand
GGCGATGCGTTCGCCCATCAGCTTGTCGTAGTCCGGCTCCTCGCGGGTGGTGCGCCGGAGGGCGGGGATGCCGGTCGCCTCGGCGACGGCGATCCAGATCTCGGGCGTGAGGACGCCCTCCATATCGAGGGTGACGATGCTCTGCTTCACGGGCGGGCGCTCAGGTGAGCCAGGGTTCAGCGGCCGCGCCCTCGGCGGGCGGGGTGAGGCGGGCGGCGGCGCGTTTGCTGGCGGCGAGGCGCTTTTCCATGAAGGCGGCCATCTTGAGCTTGGCCTCCTCCAAGACGTCCGCGGGCGCGTGGTGCGGGGTGCCGGCCCAGGCGGGTGGCTGCGGCTCGTACTCGAGGGCCAGTTGGATCGCTTGGGCGGTGCGTTCGTCGCACGCGGCCCCGACCAGCTGGAAGGCGAAGTCGAGCCCGGCGGTTACGCCGGCTCCGGTGAGCCGGTTGCGGTCGAGGACCACGCGGGCGTCGTCCGGCACGGCACCGAACAGGCTCAGCTGGTCACGCGAGGCCCAGTGCGAGGTGGCGCGATAGCCCTGCAGCAGGCCCGCGGCCCCGAGGATCAGGGAGCCGGTGCAGACGGACGTGATCCATTTGGCGCCTTCGGCTTGGCGGCGGAGGAAGTCGAGCGTCTCCTGATCATCCATCAGGTCGACCTGCCCCGGCCCGCCCGGGACGCACAGGATGTCCAGCTGCGGACAATCCGTGAATGTCGTGGTTGGGGTCAGCTGGAGGCCGCGGTCGCTCTCGATCGGATCGGGGTATTTCCAGACGAGGTGCAGCTTGGCGCCCGGGGCGCGGGCGAGCACCTCGTAGGGCCCGGTCAGGTCCAGCTGGGTGAGCTTGGGGAAGAGGAGGAAGCCGACGTTCATCGCGGGAAGGCGGAGTTTCAGGCACGGGCCGGCCCCTTGGCGGTCCAAGCGTCCTTGAGGCTGACGGTGCGGTTGAACACCGGGCGTCCGGGGGCGCTGTCGCGGGAGTCGGGCACGAAGTAGCCAAGGCGCTCGAATTGGAAGCATTCGCCCGGCTGCGCGGCGGCGAGGGCGGGCTCGACCACGGCGGTGACCGTCTCGAGCGAGCGGGGGTTCAAGTGCACCCGAAAGTCGTCGCTGGCGGCGGGCTCGGGGACGGTGAAGAGCCGGTCGTAAAGGCGGACCTCGGCGGGCACGCCGCGGGTCGCGCTGACCCAGTGGAGCGTGCCCTTGACCTTCCGGTCGGCATTGGGGTGGCCGGAGCGGGTGCTGAGGTCGGCGGTGCAGCGCAGCTCGGTGACCTGGCCGGACGCGTCCTTGATCACTTCCTGGCAGCTGATGATGCAGGCGTACTTGAGGCGGACCTCGCCGCCTGGCTTGAGCCGGAAGAACTTGGGTGGCGGGACCTCGGCGACGTCCTCGCTCTCGATGAACAGCTCGCGGGTGAGCGCCAGGGGGCGGGTCGTGGGTTCCGGGTCCTGCGGGTTGTTGGTGGCGGTGCAGGGTATCTCCTCGCCGGGGGCGAGGTTGGTAAGGACGATCTTGAGGGGGCGCAGGACCGCGAGACGGCGGAGGGCGAGCGGGTTCAGTTCCTCGCGGATCGCGTGTTCGAAGAGGGCGATGTCGGTGAGGCTGTCGTATTTGGTGACCCCGACGAGAGCGGCGAGGCGGCGGATGGCGGCGGCGGGGATGCCGCGGCGGCGGGCGCCGGAGAGCGTGGGCATCCGCGGATCGTCCCAGCCGGCGACGAGCTTATCCTCCACGAGCTGCAGCAGCCGGCGTTTGCTGAAGACAAAGTAGCTGATGTTCAGCTTGGCGAACTCGTACTGGTGCGGCAGGGGCCGGGGCAGTTCGAGGCTCTGGAGGATCCAATCGTAGAGGGGCCGGTGGACCTCGAACTCGAGGGTGCAGATGCTGTGCGTGATGCCCTCGATGTAATCGCTCAGGCAGTGGGCGAAGTCGTAGAGCGGATAAATGCACCAGCGGTCGCCCGCGTGATGGTGGGCGGTGTGGCGGATCCGGTAGAGCAGGGGGTCGCGCAGCCACACGTTGGGTGAGGCCATATCGATGCGGGCGCGGAGGCTCCGGGCGCCGTTGGGGAACTCCCCGGCGCGCATCCGGGCGAACAGGTCCAGGTTCTCGGCGACTCCGCGGTTGCGGTAGGGGGACTCCCGGCCGGGTTGGTCGGGGGAACCCCGGTAGGCGTCCGTTTCCTCGGGGGTGAGGTCGCAGACGTAGGCCTTGCCGCGGCGGATCAGCTCGACCGCGTACTCGTGGAGGGCCTCGAAGTAGTCGCTGGCGAAGAAGGCCTCGCGTTCGCCGGTCCCGGCGGGGGCGGCCCCGAGGTGATAGTCGGGGGTGCCGGAGCCAGGCGAGGCGGCGGGCGTGGCGCCGCGGGGTTTCAGGCCGAGGCAGTGGTCGGCCCAGCCGGCGATCAGCCACTGCACATCCCGGGAGATCGACTCGACGTACTCGACGTCCTCCTTGGCCGGGTTGGTGTCGTCGAAGCGGAGGTGGCAGACCCCGCCGTGCTCGCGGGCGATGCCGACGTTG
This sequence comes from Opitutaceae bacterium, assembly GCA_005786775.1. Lineage (GTDB taxonomy): Bacteria > Verrucomicrobiota > Verrucomicrobiia > Opitutales > Opitutaceae > ER46. The sequence goes on along the minus strand of SYDD01000017.1, from coordinate 787 downwards.
AGACAGATCGACTGGGCGTGGCCGATGTGGAGGTAGCCGTTGGGTTCCGGGGGAAAGCGGGTGATGATCCGGGCGTGGCGGCCGGCGGCGACGTCAGCGGCGACGAGGTCGCGGATGAAGTCGCTGGGTGCGGCGGGGGCCCCGGAAGCGGGAGACTCGGCGGACATGGCGGGCGAGGCTGCGGGCCGGCGGCGGCCGAGGCAACGACGCAGTTGCCGGGGCGGGGCGGAGCGGGCCGTTTCGCAGCTTGACGGTGGCCACCGCCCCGCGCTTCATCGCGGCGATTCGGCTCCGCGAATGTAGCACAATGGATAGTGTAGTGGCCTCCGAAGCCATTGATCCGGGTTCGACTCCCGGCATTCGCACCAGCCGCCGCGTCCCGAAGGACGGGCGGCCGTGAGGCACCTCAGCGCTTGAACATCGGGTCCTGCGGGTTGCCGCCGCTCAGCAGGTAGGCGAGCAAGTCCTGGATTTCCTCGGGATTAAGGCTGTTGATCAGGCCCGCGGGCATCAGCGAGGTGGCGTAGGGGCGGCGCGCGGTGATGTCGGCCGTCTTCACGCGCACCTTCTCGTCGGGCATGAAGGGATTGGCCATCACCAGCACTTCGCCGTTCTCCTCGCCCACCACGCGGCCGACCAGCGGGTCGCCCTCGCGGCGCTCGATCTGCTCGGCGCCGAACTGGTCGCTGATGACCTTGGAGGGCTCGAGGATGTTCTCGAGCAGGTCGCGGATCGAATAGCGGCCGCCCGCGCCGGTGAGGTCGGGGCCGACGCCGCTGCCGCCCTC
>SYDD01000123.1 GCA_005786775.1 Opitutaceae bacterium | reverse complement strand
TGCGCCCCGTTGGGGTCGCCCGCGACGGGTTCGGCGGTGACCTGAATCCGGCCCGGGACGTCGGCGACGAGCCAGCGCAACAGTTGGCGCCAAGAGCGGGCCATATCCTCCTGGGCGGCCGCGTCGCGCATCCCCCAGCGCCAGAGGTCCCCGACCATCAGGGCGGCGGTGCGCCCGCGGCCGAAGCGCTGCACGGCGAGCGCGGGCAGTTCGCCGCCTTTCTCGTCGCGCACGCTGGCGATGACGCTCGCGCCGGGCTTGAGGGCGCGCACGCGGTTGAGCACCTCGAAGGGGGGCATCGCCTCGAGCCGCGCGCGTTCCTCACCCTCGGTCTCGCGCAGGCGGGCCCACGGCTGGAGCCAGCCCTCCCGCGAGAGCTGGAACTGGACCTTGGCCGGCGTGTTTGGCTCCTCCGCGGAGCGGTCAAGGTAGACGGGAAGCATCTCGCCGACGGGCGTGCGGTGGTAGCGGCCCTCCTGGAACGATTCCATTCCCCCGAGCATCAGGAAACCGCCGCCCCGCTCGGACACGAAGCGCTGCAGCAGGGCGGCTTGGTCCGGGGAGAAGAATTCGGCCTCCAGGTCGTCGACGATCACCGCGTGGTAGCCGAAGAGCTCCTCGGGCGTGCGCGGGAAACCGGACCGCAGTTCCAGTTCATCGCGCGTATTGAGGCGCACTAGGACCGGCTGGTCGTAGCGCTGCACGTCCTCGGGGGCCTGGCTGCCGAAGCCGCGGAAGAGGGGATTACTGGTCTCGCCGGCCCGGCCCCGGAAATCGAACTTCGGCTCCCGCTTCGCCACCCGAATCAGGCCCACGAGCTGCAGCTGCTCGTCACCCTCGATCGCGCGGTTGAGGAACTTGTACTCCCAGTTCGGCCGGCCGGAGACGTAGAGGACGCGCAGCGGCCCGCGCCCGCGGTCGACGGTGATCACGCGCTGGTTGTTCACCAGCGTGGCCTCGGAGGCCTCCTCACCCGCCGGCGCCGAAACGCGCACCTCGTGGAAGGAGAGGCCGGGCTCCGCGGGCTTGAAACGGAAGCGGAAACCGAGGGTCTCGCCGTCCCGCCGCGCCTCGCGCGTCTGCTCCTGCAGGACCTTGCCGGTCCGGTCCAGCAGGCGCACCGTCACCGGGCGCCCGGTGAAGCCGCCAGCGACCACCTCCGCCTGCACGTCAACGGGGGCATCCTCGAAGGCGGACTGCGTCACGCCGACCTGGGCGAGCGAGAGGTCCCGCACGGCGCCGGGACGGCCGAGGACGACCGGATAAACCGGCGGCAATCCGGCGAGGTCAGCGGGAAGTCCGCCGCGCAGGTCCGTGGCGTTGCCGTCGGTGAAGAGCAGGATGCCCGCGAGGGGCCGGCCCGTGAGGCGCTCGGTGACGGCGCGCAGGCCGTGCCCGAGGGCGGTGGCGCGGCCCTCGAAGGTCAGGTCGCGGAAATCGCGCGAGGCCTGCAGGCGGGCGTCGAGCACGTAACGGCGCACATCGAAGGTGGCCGCGAGCGCCCCGGGCCACGCCGCGCGGGCCGGGGCGAGCAACTCGCGCAGCTCCTCGCCGCGGGCCCGCGTCGCGCCCGGGTCGCGGACCTGGAGGCTCTGGCTGTTGTCCGCGAGCACCGCGAAGAGGTTGGCGCCCGGCCGCGCGCGCTGCCGGACCCACGTAGGCTCCAGCAGGCAAAGCACGAGAGCACCGCAGCCCAGCGCCTTGAGGAGGGCGAGGCGCCAGCGCCACGGGTGACCGGCGGCCCGGCGATAGCCCCAGACCAGCGCGGCTAGCGCGACCGCACCGGCGGCCAGCGCGGGCCAGAGCCAGCTCCCGGCGGAAAAGGTAAGCATGGACCCCATTGCTCAGCGGTCCTTCCCCAGTTCCTCGTAGTAACGCCGGACCGCCTCGGCGAAGCGGGCGGGCACGGGATCGCGGTCCAACGGCACGAGCGGATCCTTGGATTCCCGCCGCGCGAGGTCCTCCGCGACGCGGCTTCGCACCTCGAGCAGCGGGCGCAGGATCTGCAGCTGGACGGAAGCCCAGTCGGGCTTGCGGCGATCCTGCCGGAAGTCGCGGCGCACCAGCCGGGCGCGCTCGCGGGCGGAAGCGAGGGCGTTGCGCAATTCGGGGGACTCGACGAGATCCTCCACATCGCGGAGGCGCTCGCTCCAGCGGTTGAACTCCTCGCCGGTGAGCGGTCCGCGGGTTACGGCCCCACCGAAATCACCGCCGCCGATTTCGGCACCTTCCTCCCCAGCGTTGAACAGGGCATCAAGGCCAAGGGATTCGCGCCCGCCGCCCGGGCCGCCGCCGCGGCGCACGGGCCGCGGACCATCGGCGGCCATCCGCTCCCCGGCGGGTCGGGCCTCGGACCGGCCGCGACCCTCGTTTTCACCGGGAGCGCCCGCGTTCCCGCGGCCCTCGCCCGGACTCTCGCCCGCCCCGGGTGATCCCGGTTGGCCGGGCGTGCCCGCGGCGACGGCCTCGCCGGGCGTGCTGCCGGGCGAGGAACCGGGGCGGCGCTGCTCACCTGCCGCCTCTTGGGCAGAGCCCTCCGCTCCGGCGGGACGTTCGCCGCCGGGAGCGCCGGCGGCGGCCTGCCGTTGTTCACCCGCGGGGCCGGAGCCTGGGGCGCCCGCGGCGGCGAGTTCGCGCTGCAATTGGTCGGCCAGCGCATCGAGCTCGGAACGGGCGAGCTTGAGCTGCTCGGCATCGTCCCCCAGCACGCGTTCGGCGGCCCGCTCCACCCCGCGCCGGAGCTCATCGACGAGGCCGCGGGAGCGCTCCCCGGCCTGACGGGCCTCGGTCAGGAGACCGTCGCGCAGCAATTCGCGGGTGACGTCCACCGCGCGGCCGCCCTCCTCGCGTTCCTGGGCCCGTTGGAGGCGCTCGTTGAGGTCGCGCGAGAGGGCCCCGCCGGCGAGGAGGGCATCGCGCGCGTCGCGCACGGCCTTCGCGTCATCCTGGCTCACCTTGCGGAGGCTGTCGTACAACTGGCGGGAGAGGAGCGGTTCGGAATTCTCGGCCTGTTCGGAGAGACGACTCGCGCGCTCGACGAGGCGGTTGAGGCGTTCCTTCTGGCCCTCGAGCTGGTCGAGGAGCTCCTGCCGGTCGCCGGCACCGGAGAGCGTCTTGCGGGTGCCGGCGGCGCCGCCCTGCGCGAGGCGCTCAAGCTGGCGGGCAGCCTCCTCCTGCTGCTGGGCAAGGTTGCGGGCCTCGCCGCGCATGGTGCGCAGCTCCTCGGCAAACTCGCCCGCGCTCTGGCGGCGGAGCTCGTCGCGCATCTCCTGCAGCTGGCGCTGGGCGCGGGAGCCGGAGGCGAGGGCCTGGGCAACCGAGCCGCTAGCGGCGGCGTCGGCGGCTTGGCGAAGCTGGTCGCGAGTCTCTTCGAGCTGCTGGCGCTGATTCGCGAGGGAAGCCTGGTTCTCGGCTCGGTCCATCCGCTGGCGGATCTCGTCGGCATCGGCCAGCATCTGGCGCTGTTCCTCCTCGAGGCGGCGGAGGCGGCGGGCGGCCTCCTCGCGCTCAGTCTCGGTCTTGGCCTCCTGCAGGGAGGCTTGGACCTCGCGCAGGCGCTCGTTGAGGTCCTGCTGGCGGCGCGCGAGCTCCTGCAGGCGGTTCATCACCGCGAGCTGCTCACGACGCTCCTGGTTCTGCGGGGAGCGGGCGACGCGCTGGGTCTCGTAGCGGTTCTCGGATTGCTCGAGCTCGAGCTGGTCGAGCTGGCGCTGATTGCCGCCCCCGCCGCCACCGCCCCCTTGCTGGCGGTTGCGCCGGGCCACGGAAGTCTCACGACTCTGCAGCCGCAGCAAGGCCTGGTAGGCGGCCTGCTCGTGCAGGAGCGCCTCCGCCAGGAGCTCCGGCGAAGTCGCGGCCTCCCGCAACCGTTCCACCGCGCGCTCCATCCCGCGGAGCACCGGCTGCCAGAGCGCCTCCTGCCGGGGGCCGCGGGCCTCCGCGGCGGCTTCGCCCGCCTGGGTGAGGGCCTGTTGCTGAGACTCAAGTACGACCTTGGCATCGGCGGAGTAGCCCGCCTTGGCACCATCGCGCCGCAGGCGCCACGTCGCGCTGATGATCTGCTTCTGGAGCTCCGTGAGTCGCTGCGCCTGCTGTCCTTGGGAACCACCCTCCCCCTCGCCCGCATCTTGCCGCTGCTCGCGGAAAATTTCGTCGAACGGGCGCACCTCCGCGAAGAAGAGATCCCCTTGCGTCCGGCGCGGGCGGCCGTCGGGCCCGACGTCCTCGGCCCACGCGTGCCAGGTCACGAGGTCGTCGGGCTTCGCCCCGAGCTCCTCCAGCCGCAGCAGGTGGGCAAAGGCGCGTTTCTCGCGCGCCGGGGTTTCCAGGCCCAGCTCCAGCTCGACCTGGGCGCCATCGGCGAGGGAGTAGGCCAGGCCGTGCCGCAGCACGCCGAAGTCGTCCCACACCGTGCCCTCAAACGCGACCTCCTCCAGCGCGGACGGGCGCACGTCGCCGCGGGGCAGCGCGAGGCGGATCTCCGGCGGGCGGTTGGGTTGGACATCGATCGTGAACGGCACGGGCGTCTTGGCGGCCCGGCCCTCGTCGTCCACCAACTGGAGCTCATAGGTGCCGCTGGCGGCGGGGACGTGTCCGGTGAGCAGCGCCTCAGGACGGCCCGGGACGGCCTGCAGCTCGAGCGCCCCCTTGGTGGCGCCGCGCCCGACAAGCCGCGCGGAACGCACGGGCTTATTGAGGGCGAGCGTGAGGTCCAGCCGCGTGCCCTCCACCGCACTGACCCGCCGCGTGTCCTCGATGCGCCGGGACGGCAGGCGCGTGTAATCCGGAAACGTCAGCGCGAAATCCGCGCGGATCAGGCGCGGATGCTCGAACACGGAAACGCGGAACTCCGGGGTGCGGCCGCCGGGGTACTCGACATGATAGGTCAGTTCGCGCTGCACCTCCGGCACGCTTCCGCCGAAGACCGGGTCCGCCAGGCTCTTCACGAGCGGGATCGTGCGGGGCGCGGCGCCGGACTCGCGCACGACCAGCGACACGCCGGCCGGCACGTCGCCGCCGAAGCGGGCCAGCACGACCAGGCTTTCGCCCTTCTCCAACTTGGTGTTGCCCGGGGTGACGGTCACGCCATCCGCGCTCTTCCACGAGGGCCTCTCGCCCAACACCGGAGAAACGCGCAGGTACGAGAGCGAGGCGACGAAGAGCCCGCAGGCGAGCCAATGGATGGCTTGTCCGGCTAGGAACCGGCCGCGGGGCAACACATCGCGCCAATCTGCGCGCGCGGCCCGGGCGGCCGCCTCCTGGATGATCCGTTCCCGGAAATACCCTCCCGGGCCCGCGGTGTCCCCTGTCTGCTGGACAGCGGTGAGCAGGAGTCCGTCGAGCTCGGGGTGGGCGGCCTCGACGCGGCGCGCGAGCCAGCGGTCGTCGATCGGGCGGGTGAGCTGGTGGAGGGCGAGCGAGAACGCGAGGGCGGCGCCAAAGCCAGCGGCCGCAGGCAGGACGAAGGGGGAGGTCCAGCCCAGCGGCCCCTGGAGCCAGGCGAGGCAGAGCGCGACGAGGGCGGAAAAGGCCCAGCCGGCGGTGAGCGCGCGCCAGAAGCGGAACCAGCGGATGCGGGCGGCCACCCGCCGGAGCCTTTGGCGCAGGACAGGGTCGTTCATGGGGAGGAAGTCGCCGGACGGATTGCCCGGCCGGCGAGGAAGGTTTCAGCCAGCAGGACCAGCAGCGCGGCGGCGACGAGCCACCGCCAGAGTTTCTGGCGCTCCTCCGCCTCGGCGCCCAGCAGCGTTGCCGGCGTGACCGGTAACCCGGGGGCAACGGCGGCGCGGGTGAGGGGAACACCAAGTCGCTCGAGTTCATCCGCGCCCAGCGGCACCGTCCGGCTTTCCGCAGGATCAACGTTTACGGCTAGCCGCAGGACCGTCTCGCCGGCCCCGACCGTGTACACGCCCGGAGCGACCGCGCCGTCGAAGGGCTGGCCCGGGGTCACGGGGAGGATTTCGCCGCCCGGACCGCGCACTGGCCCCGACGCGTGGGTCGCAGGCAGCGCGACCGGGTCGCCGACGGCGTATTGCGGGTTGAACCCGCCAGCCCCCCCGGCCGCCTCGAGCAGCGACCATAGCAGGGGCACGAACTTCGATGAGAGGGCGAGTTGGCTGTCCGCCGGATGCCAGCCGCTCGTCCAGAGAAGCAGGCGCCCGCGGCCGCGCGGAACCTCCACCAGCAACGGGTGGCCGGAGTCGAGTCGCACCAGCACCCGCGCACCCGGGAGCGCCGCCGGATCCAACTCCCGGTGGCGCCACACGCGGATGCGACTGAAGTCGCTGAAACGCGCGTCGGTGAACGGGGCGAGCAGCGGATGACGGAAGTCCACCTCGGCCCAGAGGGCGGGACGTTCCGCGCGGGCCTCGCGCAGCGGCACGGCGGGCGTACCGGCCAGACGGCCCAGCGCCTCGCCCTCCCCCGCCCCGGCGCCACGCAACAGCACCACCACGGTGCCGCCGTCCGTGATTGCGCCCCGCAGGGCCTCCTCATTCCCGCCAAGCGAGGAGACGAAGGTCAGGCGCGCGGCGGCCAGGTCGGCAGCCGCGAGCGGCACCGCAGGTGGGCGCGCCTCGACCCGGACCGCGACCCGCGGGGTCTCGGCGAACGCGCGCCGCAGGAAGAACAGCGGCTCCGCCGGATCCCCGGGTGGCTCCGTGCCGACCCACAGCACCAGCGGGCGCTCCTGCACCGGCGCGATCCAGTGCAGCGTGTTATCAAACGGGTCCTCGTCCCCGGCAAGCACCAGCCGCTCGTCGCCCAACGCGCCCGCCGGGCGCGCGAGCGCGAACGTCCTAGTCTGGCCTGGCGGCACGTAGGCCTCCACCGGCTCGCCAACCGCGGGGCCCTCCGCACCCGGGGTGACGCCGGGCCGCCGCCACGTAAGCGAAAACCGTTCCTGCCGGGAACCGGCAGCGTTCGCGACCCGCACCCGGACCTTGGCCTCCGGGGTGCGTGCGCCCTCCGTGGCGTCCGTTAAAAGCTGGAGCCCGGCGTTGGTGGTGGTCCGCGCCGCCACGGGCTCGAGCAGCAGCTCAACGCCCCGAGGCCACTCAAACGCCTGCAGGGACTCCAACCGGCTGCCCTCCTGAAGATCGCTCACCAGCACGATCTGGCGCGGGCCAGGCGCGCGGCCCGGCTCTTCCTCGGCCAGCAATTCCGCGGCGAAGGCCAGTGCCCGCCCGAGCTGCGTACCCGCCCAGCCGGGCTGCAGCGCGGCGAGGCGGCCGTCCGCCAGCGCGGCACGCGCCCCCGGGACGGCCTGGTTCCACGCCCGAAAATCCAGCAGCGTCTCCACCGAGCGGTCGAAGGCCACGAGCGCGACCTGGTCGGCGGGCGCCGCGCGTTCGAGTAAGGCACGGACGCGGGCGCGGGCGTCTTCCCAGAGGCCCTCGCGGCGCATGCTGGCACTGCGGTCGAGCAGCACCACAATGCGGCGGGGTGGAGTCGCGGCGGGATCGGCGGCCGGGGATTCCGGCAGGAAGGGACGCGCGAAGCCGAGGGCCAGCACGAGCAGCGCGAGGCAGCGCAGCAGCAGCAGCAGCCAGTGCTCCACGCGGTGGCGGTGCGAGACGCGGGGCGGGCTGGGCTCGAGGAAGAGGAGCGAGCTGAAGGGCAAGCGCTCGCGGGTGGCCCGCCGCACCAGATGGTAGACGATCGGCCCCGCCACCGCGAGGGCGCCGAGCAGGAAGAGAGGCGTAAGGAAGTTCATCCACCGCCTCCCCCACTGGCGCGCCGGACGAACCGGCCCCGACGCAGGCGGGCCTGCAAGAACGAGAACAGGGCCAGCTCGAGCGGTTCATCGGTCCGCACCTCGTGCAACGTCACGCCGAGGCGCGCGGTGACGCCCCGCAGTTCCTCGCGGTGCTGCGCGAAGCGGCGCCCGTAGGCCTCGCGCGCCTGCGCCGGATCGATGTACAGCGTGCGCCCGGACTCGACGTCCTCGAACATCGCCGGGCCGCCGAGTCCGAGCTCCGGTTCGGCGGGATCCAGGACCCGGAAGGCGGCCACCTCGTGGCCGGCCGCGGTGAGCGTCAACAGGTCGCGCCCCAGCCGCTCCAGCGGCGCGAGGAAATCGGACAGGACGAGCACCAGCCCACGCTTCTGGGCGAGGCGGGAGAAGTGCCGAAAGGGTGCCGAGAGGTCCGTGGCGCGCCCGGCCGCGGGGCGCTCGAGCGTGTGTAGAATCTGGCGGAGGTGGCCGGACCGGTGCCGCGCGGGCAGGTGGTCGCGCACCTGCTCATCGAACGTCGTCAGCCCTACGGCGTCACCCTGCTGGTGGAGAAAATAGGCGAGCGTGGCGGCAAGCGTCGCCGCGTAGGCCGCCTTAGTTATACCGGCCGACCCGTACTCCATCGAGCGGCTGCGGTCGGCGAGGACGTGCACCCGCAGGTTGGTCTCGTCCTCGTACTTGCGCAGGTAAAAGCGGTCGGACCGAGCGAAGACGCGCCAGTCGACGTGGCGCGGGTCGTCCCCGGGCGTGTACTGACGATACTCGGTGAACTCGACCGAGAATCCATGGTAGGGGCTCCGGTGGAGCCCGCTCCAAAAACCCTCCACGACCGCCCGCGCCCGCAGCTCGAGGCTGCGGATGGTCATCAGCGCGCGCGGATCGATCAGCGCGCCCGGGGCGGTAGCGAGGGTGGCCATCAGTTCAGGTCCGGCCCGCGCGCGCCAACTCCACCAGCCGGCGGATCACCTCTTCGACGCGGATTCCCTCCGCCTCCGCGCGGTAGTTGAGCAAGATGCGGTGCCGCAGGACCGGTAGAGCAAGACTGGCGATGTCGTCGAGGGTTACGTGCGCGCGGCCGGCAAGCAGCGCCCGGGCCTTGCCGCCGAGGACAAGGAATTGGGCCGCCCGCGTGCCGGCACCCCAACCCACCCAGTCGTTGACAAAATCCGGCGTGCCCGGCTGGCGGGGCCGGGAGAGCGCGGCGAGCCGGACCGCAAACTCCACCATCTCGGTCGCCACGGGCACCTGCCGCACGAGCTCGTGGAAGCGCAGGACGTCCTCGCCGGTGAAGAGCGGCTCGATGGCGGGCGGGCGGCCGGCGGTAGTCCGCCGCACGACCTCGACCTCGTCGGCGGCCGGCAGGTAATCCATCACCACGTTGAACATGAAGCGGTCGAGCTGGGCCTCCGGCAGCGGATACGTGCCCTCCATCTCGATTGGGTTCTGAGTGGCGAGGACAAAAAAGGGCTCTTCGAGTGCGTGACGCACGCCGGCGGCGGTGACTTGGTGTTCCTGCATCGCCTCGAGCAGCGCGGCTTGGGTCTTGGGCG
>SYDD01000122.1 GCA_005786775.1 Opitutaceae bacterium | reverse complement strand
CGCTCTTGCATCGGCGGGCGGGCGCGGGCCTCAGGAATTGGCCGGACGCGGCGTCGCGGTCGCCGCCGGCTGGTTCGCGTTGTTGACCTGCACCGGGGCGCCGTTCCGCAGCTTGAACACGCCCGCGGTCACCACCTGCTCACCGGGCTTCACCGCACCCTTAATCGCGACCAGATCGCCGCGGTGGGTGGAGACCTCGACGAACTGCTGTCTCACCCCGAGGTACTCCTGGCCATCCGGGGCCTTCATCTTCTCCACGATGAAGATGGAGTTGCCGTAGGGCGCGTAGGCCACCGCGGTGGCGGGCACCACGATGACCGGCATCGACTCGGGCAGCTCGACCTCGACCCGTACGAACATCCCCGCCCGCAGCTTCTCCCCCGGATTGGCCACCGTGGCCTGCACCGTGATATTGCGCGTGGCCGCGTCCACCGTGGCATTGATCGCCGTGATCTCGCCCGCGTAGGCGGCTTCCGGGAAGGCGTCGACCCGCAGGGCCACCTTGCGGCCGAGCGCGAGGTCGGGCAGATTCCGCTGCGGGATGCTGAAGTTCACGTACATCGGGTCCAGCTGCTGGAGCGGGAGCAGGGGCGCCCCGCGGCCCACGTACTGACCGGGATTGACCAGGCGGAGCCCGGCCCGCCCCGCGAAGGGCGCCCGAACCTGCTTCTTCGCGATCACCGCGTCGAGAGCCGCCACATCCGCCTCCGCCTGCTTGCGGGCGGCCACCGCCGTGTCGTACTCGACCTTCGCGATCGCCTTGCGCTGCCAGAGCTCCTCCTGGCGCGTGATGTTCACGCGGGCGAGTTCCGCCCGGGCCCGCGCCGACTCCCGCTGCGCGACCTCGACCGAGCTGTCCAGCTCAACCAGGAGATCGCCGGCCCTCACGGCCGCCCCGTTCTCGGCGGCGACCCGTACCACGATCCCGTCGGCGTCCGCGGCGATGGTCATTCCCGCGACCGGGGCCAGCGTGCCGATCGCGTTCAGGGTCGAGCGCCATTCCTCACTCCGGGCCGCCGTCGCCGCGACGCCGGCGGGGGGCATCGTGCGCGGCGCCGCAGCCAGCTTCTTGATCTGGTTCGCCTTGGCCGCGCCCAGCACCAGAGTGACCATCACGAATGCCGTGAGCAGGAGGAGAAACTTCTTCAGCATGGGAAAGGGAAAGCTCGAGCCTGACCGCGGTTGGCCCGGGCGCAACCTGCAATCTCGGGCCCGCCGGGCTCAGCCTGCGCGCGCGGCGGCCACGATGGCCTCGACGGTCAGGCCGAGTTCCCGGAAGGCCACCGGCGCCGGCGCACTCATCCCGAAGCGGTCGATGCCCACCACGCGGCCGTCGAGGCCGACGTACCGGTACCAACCGCCCGTGACACCGGCCTCCACCGCCACCCGCCGGCGGCAGGCCCCGGGCAGCACCGACTCGCGGTACTCGGCGGGCTGGCGGTCAAAACGATGCGTGCTCGGCATCGAGACCACCCGGGTGCCCGGTCCCAGGATCCGCGCGGCCTCAAGGGCAAGCTGCACCTCGCTGCCCGTGGCCAGCAGGATGGCTTCCAGCGGTGCGGACTCGCGCACCGCGATGTAGCCGCCCCGCAGCGTGCCCTGACGCCGGGTCTCGGCCGGGATACCGCCAAGCGTCGGGAGCACCTGGCGGGTGAGCGCCAGCACCGTAGGACCGTCGGCGCGGGAAAGCGCGGCGGCATAGGCGCCGGCGGTCTCCTCGGGGTCAGCGGGCCGGATCAAATCCAGACCCGGGATCACCCGCAGTCCGGCGATGGTCTCCACCGGCTGATGGGTGGGCCCGTCCTCCCCCACCCCGACGGAATCGTGGGTGTAGATGTACACCACCGGGAGATGCGCGAGCGCCGCGAGCCGCATCGCGGGACGGGCGTAGTCGGCGAAAACCAGGAACGTGGCGATGCTGGGGCGGAAGAGACCGTCGTAGGCGATGCCGTTGGCGATCGCGGCCATCGCGTGCTCCCGGATGCCGAAGCGGACGTTGCGGCCGGCGCGGTTGCCCGGCTCGCAGTCGGTGGAGGCCGCAATGTAATTCAGCGTGGAGCCGTACAGGTCAGCGCTGCCGCCGATGAGCAGGGGCAGGCGCGCGGCCAGCGGTTGCAGCACGTCGCGGCCGGCGGCGCGGGTGGCCAGCTTCGCCTCCGCGGCGAAGGCGGGGATCACGGCCAGCAGTTCCTCGGCGGAGGGGCATTTCTCGGCGGCGGCCCCGTCCAGCAGCGCGGCCCGCTCCGGGTTAGCCTCACGCCAGGCCTTGAACTTGCGGTACCACTTGTTGCAGGAGCGGATCAGCCGCTCGCGGTGCCCCTGGAAATACGCCCGCACGTCCTCGCTGACGTGGAAGTGCTCCTCCGCCGGCAGGCCGAGGCCGGCGCGCGCGGCGGCGGCGAACTTGGCGCCACCCTCGCCGTGCCCCTTCGCCGTGCCGGCGACTTCCGGGATGCCGCGCCCGATCTCGGTCCGGGCGATGATCAGCTGGGGCCGGCCGGAACGCGCCTTGCGGGCGCGGTTAAACGCGCGGAGGAAGTCGGGCATCGCGTGCCCGTCGACCGTCTGCACCTCCCAGCCCAGCGCCTTGAACCGGAGCGCCGTGTCCTCGCTCTGGGTCTTGTCCGCCATCGCGTCGAGCGTGACCGCATTGGCGTCATAGATCAGGATCAGGTTGTCGAGGCGTTGGTGCCCCGCGAAGGCCACCGCCTCCATCGCGACACCCTCCTGCATGCAGCCGTCGCCGGCGAGGCAGACGACGCGGTAATCAAGGATCGCGTGCTCCGGGGTGTTGAAGCGCGCGGCGGCCATCTGCCCTGCGAGGGCCATCCCGACGGCGTTGCCGATCCCCTGGCCGAGCGGTCCCGTGGTGCACTCGACGCCGGGCGTCTCGCGGAATTCCGGATGCCCCGGGGTGGTGCTGTGCAGCACGCGGAAGCGCTTCACCTGCTCGAGGGGAACATCGTACCCGCTCAGGTGGAGCCAGGTGTAGAGGAACATCGAGCCGTGGCCGGCCGAGAGGACGAAGCGGTCGCGGTTGATCCAGCGCGGGCGCTCCGGGTTGTGCACCAGGGCGTGCCCGAAGAGGACGGCCCCCACCTCGGCCGCGCCGAGCGGCAACCCCAGATGTCCGGAGGAACAGGCGTGCACGGCGTCGATCGCGAGGCCGCGGGCCTGATTGGCGGCTTTGCCGAGGAGGAGGGTCTGGAGCGTCATGGAGGGAAACCCGCAAGGGCTACAGCCCGCGCCTCGCTCGGGGAAGCCTGAAGTTGGGCCGCGATGGCGCAAAAAAACCGTCGCCGGAGGGCGACGGTTTCGTCAGCGGGCGGGACGTAACGCCCGAGGATCTGAGGGATCAGGCCCCAACCTTGGGGACGGCGGCCTTGGCCGCCTTCTCCGCCTCGTGCTGGGCGTGGATCTCGGCGGCGCGGTCCTTCTCCTTGATCGCGACGGCGGCCTTGCCGGTGCGGCCGCGGAGATAATAGAGGCGCGCGCGCATCGCCTCCGACTCGCGCTCCACCTCGATCTTCTCGATGTTCGGCGAATTCACCGGAAAGACGCGCTCGACGCCCTCACCGTAGCTCAGGCGGCGCACCGTGAACGTCTCGTGGATGCCGTGGCCCTTCCGTGCGATCACGATCCCGGCGTAGATCTGGACCCGCTCCTTGTCGCCTTCACGGACCTTGGTGTGGACGCGCACGCCGTCGCCCACTTTAAAGGGCGTGACGTCTTTCTTCACCTGATGGGCGGTGATTTCCTGGATGATCGGGTTCATGGCGGTTGGTTATTTGAGCAAATCGGGTCGGACTTGGCGGGTTTTTTCCACCTGACGCGCGTGCCGCCAGCGTTCGATCTCGGCATGGTTTCCGGAGAGGAGGACCTCGGGAACGGACATGCCCCGGAACTCGGCGGGACGCGTGTATTGAGGAAAGTCGAGCAAGCTGCTGGTGAAGGATTCGTGCGTCAATGACTTTTCCTGCCCGAGGACACCCGGGATGAAGCGGGCAAGCGCGTCGATCACGACCGCCGCGGCGAGCGTGCCGTTGGTCAGCACGTAATCCCCGATGGAGATCTCCTGGTCGATCACCCGGTCACGGATCCGCTGGTCGATCCCCTCGTAATGACCGCTCAGGAGGATGAGGTGGGACTCACTCGCGAGGTCCTGCGCGACGCCGGCGGAGAACGGGCGGCCGTCGGGCGTCAGGTAAATCCGGCGGCAGCCCGGGGTTTGCAGCTGCTCGATCGCGGCGAAGACCGGCTCCGGCTTGAGCACCATCCCGGCGCCGCCTCCGAAAGGCCGGTCATCCGCCGTGCGGTGACGATCCGTGGTCCACGCCCTCAGGTCGTGCACCCGCACCGCGAGGCTGCCCGCCGCGATGCCCTTGCCGAGAATGCTTTCGGCGAGGACCCCGTCCAGCATCCGCGGGAACAGGGTGATGACATCGACAAGGAGCGGCATGGGCGGAGTCCGGAAACGAAACCGCCCGGGCGCGGGGCCCGGGCGGGAAAACCAAAGGGAGAAGGACGATCAACTCGTGGCGGCCGCGGCGGCGCGGCGGACCTTCTTGATCATCGCGTGCATCGTGTCGGTCGGCGTGGCGCCCTTGCTCAGCCAGTAGTCGACGCGCTCGAGGTTGAGATTGACCGGGGAGCCCTTGGACTTCGGCGTGTACGTGCCGAGGTTCTCGACCGCGGCACCATCACGACGGGAGCGCGCTTCGGCGACGACCACACGATAGAGGGGCTGGTGGACGGAGCCGACCTTGGTAAGACGGATTTTAAGGGCCATGTCTGGGAGTTAGCGGGACGATTCTGACTTGGAAAAGCCGCCCAGATCACCGGGCCACAATCGGCTTGTCAAGCCCCGCTTCCACGCCCTCCCTCGCCCCCCTATGCTCAAAGCTGGCATCGTCGGCCTGCCCAACGTCGGGAAATCCACGCTCTTCAACGCGCTGACGCGATCCCGAAAGGCCGAGGCCGCCAACTACCCATTCTGCACCATCAGCCCGAACGTCGGGGTCGTTATCGTCCCGGACGAGCGCGCCTACGCCCTGCAGAAGATCGCGCGCACCAATGTGGTCGTGCCCGCCGCGATCGAGTTCGTGGACATCGCCGGGCTGGTCGCCGGGGCCAGCAAGG
>SYDD01000121.1 GCA_005786775.1 Opitutaceae bacterium | reverse complement strand
TTCGGCCTCATCCACGGGTTTGGCTTCGCGAGCATCCTGCGCGATCTGGGCGTGGGCGCCGACCCCGGGGGGATTCTGGGCCCGTTGTTCGCCTTTAATCTCGGCGTTGAACTGGGTCAGGTGGCGATTGCGGCCGTGGTGATGCCGCTGGTCTGGCGGCTGCGCCAACAGCCGGCGTTCGTCGCGAAGGGGGTGCCGGCCCTGTCCGGGTTGATTGCCCTGCTCGGCCTCTATTGGCTGCTCGAACGGACGGTCTTCTGACCGCGTTACTGCCCGGTCAGGTGAACAGGTCGGACGCCGTGCGGCCGAGGAAGTCTTCCATATACGCGGTCGTGGCCTTGCCCTCGATGAAGATTGGGTCGGCCATAATCGCGCGGTGGAGGGGGATGGTCGTCTTGATGCCGCGGATCAGGTACTCGCTGAGGGCGCGGTAGGCGCGTTCCAGGGCGACCTTGCGGGTGGAGCCGGTGCAGATCAGCTTCCCGATCATCGAATCGTAATACGGCGGGATCGCGTAGCCGCTGTAGGCGTGCGAATCGACGCGCACGCCGTGCCCGCCGGGCGCATAGTACAGGCCGATCGTGCCGGGGGAGGGGGCGAAGTTGCGCGCCGGGTCCTCCGCGTTGATGCTGCACTCTATCGCGTGGCCCTCAAACATCACGACGCCCTGGTCGAACCCGAGCTTCTCGCCATAGGCGACCCGGATCTGTTCCTTGATCAGATCGATCCCCGTAACTTCCTCCGTCACCGGATGTTCCACCTGAATCCGAGTGTTCATCTCGATAAAGTAGAAGTTGCCCTTGGCATCGACGAGGAACTCGATCGTCCCGGCGTTCTCGTAGGCGGCGGCCTCGGCGGCCTTGACCGCGGCCTTGCCCATGCGCTTGCGGAGGTCGGGGGTGAGGAAGGGGGAGGGGGACTCCTCGATTAGCTTCTGGTGGCGGCGCTGGACGCTGCAGTCGCGCTCGCCGAGGTGGAGGACGTGGCCGTGGGCGTCGGCGAGGATCTGGAACTCGATGTGCCGGGGCTTCTCGATGTACTTCTCGATGTAGACCGCCCCGTTGCCGAAAGCCTTCTCGGCCTCGCCGCGGGCGACGTAGTACTCCTTGGCGAACGAGACATCGTTATGGGCGATGCGCATCCCGCGTCCGCCGCCGCCCGCTACCGCCTTGATGATGACCGGATACCCGATCTTGCGGGCAATCTTGACCGCCTCGGTCTCCGATTCCACCGGACCATCCGAGCCGGGGACGATTGGGACGCCGGCCTTGCGCACCGTGTCCTTGGCGATCGCCTTGTCGCCCATCATCTTGATGGACTTAGACTTGGGGCCGATAAACTTGATGTTACAGGACTCGCACTGTTCGGCGAACTTGGCGTTTTCCGAGAGGACGCCGTAGCCGGGGTGGATGGCGTCGACGTCGGCGATTTCCGCGGCGCTGATGATCCGGTCGGCGCGCAGGTAGCTGTCGGAGCTCTTGGGTCCGCCGATGCAGATGGCCTCGTCCGCGAGTTGGACGTGGAGCGACTGGACGTCCGCCTCCGAATAGACGGCGAGGGTTTTGATGCCCAGCTCGCGGCAGGCGCGGACAATGCGCAGGGCAATTTCGCCGCGGTTGGCGATCAGAACCTTTTGGATCATGCCAGTCCGTGCGAAGGGTTACTGCTTAATCTTGAAGAGCTTCTGGCCGTATTCGACCGGCTGGCCGTTCTCGACCAGCACCTCGATGACGGCGCCTTTGGTCTCGGCCTGGATCTCATTCATGATCTTCATCGCCTCGATGATGCAGACCACGGAGTTCTCGACGACCTTGGTACCGACATCGGCGAACGGTTTACTCTCGGGCGACGCGGCGCGGTAGAAAGTGCCGACCATCGGGGACTTAACGTAGGTGACGCCGGCTTCATCGCCCGCAGGCGCGGGAGCGGCGAGGTGAGCAGTCGCGGGGGCGGGGGCGCTGGCGGGGGCGGGGTCGGCGTGGGCGAAGGGGGGATTTGAGCCCGATCCGGTGGAAACGATGGGGAGCCCGGTGGCACCGCGGCGGATCTTCAGCTTGAAGCCTTCTTCTTCGACGGCGAACTCCGTCAGCTCCGAGCGCTTCATCAGATCGATGATCTGTTTGATTTGTTTGAGGTCCACGGCGGGCTTGGGTTGTGGGTTGGAGCGGCTGGGATTGTTAGTCCTTTAACGCAGGGGTCCGTTCAATCTGAAGCCGGTTTGGGCTGCAATCCCCGATTTTGGCCCGCCGAGCGGCCAAGGGACTGCGGAGAAAAAGGCGATTTTGGGCTATTTTAGGGGCTAAAAGCGGCCCTTTTTACGGTTTTTGGGCCGATTTGACCGATTTCTTGGTCAACCTGGAGGAGCCCGAAAGACTGAAGTGAAGAAGGCCGCAAGGCGGGCCCAAACCCTTCTTTTGGGGGGAATTTTGCGCCAAAGACACGCAATTCCGCGGATCGCGAAGGCTCCGCGCGATGGGGGCTGCCTCGGTAGGTCAGGCTAGCGCGCTCCGGCTAAACTAAATCGGGAAGCACCAGCAGACCTTTCGTCCGGCGGTTGCGATCGGTTTGGTGCCGCTGGGGCCCGACGCCTTTCGAAATTCCGCCGGAACGCGTTCGGAGCATTCGCCGAGCCTTGGTTCGGCGGGTCGCTGCTGCGGTAAGATGTCCCGCGCGGGGGTCTTGATTCAGAGCCGCCCCGCGTGGTTCGAGGCGCGGAAGTGTTAGTTAAGCTGACGGTTGCGGGTTTGGAGGCTGGTTAGGGGCCCTTCCTCTGCGCGGCGGAATGCAGAAGAACCGTCATCCGATGAAGGAGGAGGGTCGCAAAAGGCTCAAAGGCGGAGGGGGCGGTTGGCCACTCGAAGTGGCCACCGGCGTCGCGCACGCCCCGAGGCGGGGCGGTGCGGCAAGCGTGACTTAGGTCGGAGCCGGGCTCAGAAGGTGCCCTTGACGCCGATCGCGTACTGTACGCCGAACTCCTCCTCGCGGAAGCCGTTCGCGTAGCGCGCCGAGGCGTTACTGTACCGCTCCAAGGTCTGGGGCTGGTTCAGGATGTTGCGCGCATTCGCGAACACCTTCAGGCGCCGCGACCACGTGTACTCGAAGTTCACGTCGATGTTGTAGCGGGAGTCGTAGTACTCGAAGAAGTTCCCGCTGCCCGCGGCCGTGCCCGCGAGGTCGTACTGGGCGCCCGTGACCAGCGCGTTCTTCTGGCGGCCCCGGTAGTTCCAGTTGATCCGCGCGCTCACCGGACGCTTGTTCCAGCTCAGGCTCAGGTTGCCGCTCTTGGAGATGAAGCGGCGGAAATCCGCGCCGTTCGCCCCCTCCAGGTGCAGCATCGTGCCGTTCGCGCTTACGCTGAAGTCCCGCACCCACGCCGGCAGCGCGTTGAACTTTAGCGGCTGCATGACGTTGAACTCCGCGCCGGAGATCCGGGCGTCACCCACATTGCGGCGGGAGCTCACCGTCCAGTTCAGGTAACGGTCATCCAGTCCCAGCTCGGTGATGAGCGAGGGGGTCAGCGGGCCGTTCACGAGGCCCCAGAAGTCCTGCAGCTCCTTCAGGAACGCACCCACCTGGAGCACGCCGCCGCGCGTGGGATAATACTCGAACGACAGGTCGAAGTTATCCGCCGACCAGGGACGCAGGCCCGTGTTGCGCACGTTGATGGTGCCGGGCTGGTTCGGGTCGTTGTCATTCTCGTTGATGTCCGCGTTCGGGATGATGTCCGCGTAGTCCGGGCGGCCCAGGGTCTTCGCATAGGCGAAGCGGGTCAGGAACTGGGAGGTCACATTGTAGGTGAGGTGTAGGCTCGGATAGACATCATCGTAGGTCCGCTCCGCCCGGTAGCCGCGCTCGACGCGGGTCAGGGTGAGCTCCTGCAGGGATCCGGCGGTGCCCGCGTCCGGCCGGCGCACGCGCTGCACGCCGGGGGTGTTGGGATCGCCGTCCACATAGGCCCCGCTGGCGGTGCGCTGGAACACGGCATCCGGGTTGGCCAGCACGCCGAGGCCAGTGTCCTTGGTCTGCTCGAAGCGCAGGCCGGTCACGAACTGGAGGCGGTTGGAGAGCAGTTTGCCCGAGAACTGGACATACGCCGCGCTGATGCGCTCGGTGATCTTCTCGGAGCCGTTGATGCGGTTGGTCTCGGACTGCACGCCCGGCTGGGCGGTGCCGGTGGCCTGCACGAAGTGGGAGGGATTGGCGCGGAAGTGTTCGGCCAGCTTGTAGGCGTCCACCCACTGGATCGGCTGGGAGCCCCAATAGGGGTCCACCCCGGCGTAGTTGTCATTCAGGAAGGGAGCCGCGGCGTCATCCGCCGTGTTCGCCACGCCGTCCCGGCCCACAAAGGTCCACTGTTCATTGTAACGCCGGTTGTCGCGGTCCTCCTCGCGCACGGAGACGCCGAACTTCAGCGAGACCGGGTTGCGGGCGAGGTCGAAGTCGCGTTCGAGGTCCACGAAGCCGCCCTTCATCTTGGCCTTGCCGTCGATCGGGCTATTCTGGGCGGTGTTCAGGCGGAAGCTGGTGAGGACGTAGGGATTGAGGGTGTTGCCGGCGGAGTCCTTCACCGACCAAGTGTGGTTCGGGAAGTTGATGTTCTCGGCGCGGACCGTGGCGACGCCGAGCATCTGGGTACCGATGTTGGAGAAGTGGCCGCGGGCGAGTTCGCGGTACCAGGTCTTCGAATTCGCCCCGTGGATGCCCGCGCTGACGTCCCACAGGCGGCCATTGAACGTGTAGCGGACGTTCACCGCCTTGGTGCCGCCCAGCTTGTGGCGCCAGGAACTGCCCTGCGTGACCGTCGCCCGGTTGCCGAGGCCCGTCGCCGCCGTGATGGTGCCCACGGGGCTTTGGACGAACGTGGGGCCCCAGAGCAGGCCGGTGCCGCCGGCGACGGCCGAGGCGGCGGTGGTGCCCAGATTGAAGTTCAGGTTCCGGTTGCCGAAGAACGCCTTGTAATAGTTGTTCTGCACGCTGACCGAGAGCGCCGACTCCGGGGTGACCTTCCAGTCGGCCTTGATGCTCACCGAATCGCGGAAGGTGTTCTTCGGCCCGTCCTGCAGCTGCCATTGCTGCAGGTAGGGATTGGTGACCGAGGCGCCGGCCTGGGCGAAGTTCCAGGTGTTCTGCCAGCGGTGCTGCTCGTTGTACTGGTTGGAGCTCAGGCCGGTGATCACCAGGCCGAAGCGATCATTCACGGGCAGGGTGTAGTCGAAATCGAAGCCGGGCAGGACCTTGTAGGTGCTCTTGCGGCCCGGGCCGGGGGTGCGCTCGAGCAGGTTCAGCTCCTCGCTGTTGAAGCTGAAGTAGGCCCGGTAGTTGAACTGGGCACCCTTCCGCTCGAACGCGTTCTTGCTCACCATATTGATGCTGCCGCCGAGCGAATCCGCCGGGGAGTCCGGGGTCGGAACCTTGGCCACCTCGACCCGGGCCATATTGTTGATCGAGACCTGCTCGAACTCGAACACGCGCGCCGAGCTCCCGGAGGCGGAGCTGGTCATCCGCATCCCGTCGACCGAGACGCTGGTGAAGGTGTCGGCGAAGCCACGGACCGAGGCGGTGCGGACGTCGGCCGCCACGTAGTCCACGGTGATGCCGGGCAGGTACTTTAGAAACTCGCCCACGTTGCCCTCGGTGACGTCACCGAAGGAGTCGGCGGCCATCACGACCTTCACGTTCGGGGCGTAGCGCTGCTCGTTGACCGCAATCGAGCTGCCCTCGAAGTCGCGCTGCGCGGCGACGCGGAACGCGTCCAGTTGCACGGCCTCGCCGGGGCCGTAGCGCTCGGCGCTGGTGAGGTTGAGGGCGACGGTGACGGTCTGGCCGGCGGCGACGGTCACGGTCTCCACCTTGGGATCGAGGCCGGTGAAGGAGGCGGAGATCCGGGCGGAGCCGGCGGGCACGCCGTTGAGCCGGAAGTCACCGTACTCGTTCGTGCGGGTCTCGAGGTTGGTGCCCTCGACGGTGACGCGGGCGTTGTTGAGGTACTTGCCGGTGCCGACATTGAGCACGCGGCCGGCCACGACGCCGGTCGCGGTTTGCGCGTGGGCCGGAGAGAGAACGCCGGCGGCCGCCAACAGCCAGGCGGCGGCACGGAGGCCAAGGTTCAGGGTTTGGGTCAGGTTCATAATGCAGGGTTAAGGTGCGGTCTCCGGCGGTCCCCAAGGGCCGCGCGGGGGTTAACGATCAAGGGTTTGCGATTCCAGCTGGATCCCTTGGGTAAAAGAACACTCCGAGGCGCCGGAGGATTAATTTGTCGGACAGATTGAAATTGGGGGAGGGGGCCCAATTGGGGTGTAGCGGGCTGGCGGGGGTAGGGTCTCGGGATGGCGTTCCGACGGGTTGGCGCGGTGCAGGAAACAATTCCGCGGAGCGCGCGTCACAGGGAGTGGATATGAACCCCAGATTCTGCCGCTTGCAGGTGGTTGCACCGGGAGTCGCGCTGCTGATCTTCTCCTCGGTTGGTTCGTTGCTGGCCCAGTCCTCCGGAGCCGTCGCCACTGTTCCCCTGGCGCCGGTGATGGAACGTCCGTTGGATCCCGCCACGACGGATGCGCCCGGCGACCAGCCGACGGCGCAACACGCCTGGGTGCCCGGGCATTGGCGCTGGCTGGAGGGGGCCTACGTCTGGGAGGCCGGGCGCTGGGAAATCCCGCCCGCGGCCGGCGTGGTCTGGCAGTCGCCGGAGTGGCGGCGGGAGGCCAATGGCTGGGTCCTGCGGGAAGGTTACTGGGACGCGGCTCCGGCCCCGGTTCCGGCCACCGCCGCGGGCGCGCCCGCGCCGTCCGCGGCGGGGGCGGAGATCATCGTCGATGCGCCGCCGCCGCCGCCCCAGCGCGAGGTGATCGTGGAGCGGCCTTCGCCCTTGCACGTGTGGGTGGGGGGACACTGGACGTGGCGGTTGGGCAAGCACGTGTGGGTCTCGGGCCGCTGGTCGACCGCGCCGCGGCCGAATGCCGTGTGGGTTTCGCCGCGGTGGGAGCCGCGCCACGGGCGGTATGTGTACATTCCCGGGTACTGGCGGGATGCGGTGGTCGTGGTCCCGGCGCGCCCCGCGGGGCCGACGACGGTGGTGGTGGCGCCGCCGGTCCAGGGTGAGGTGGTGGTGGTGCAGGCGCCGCCCCCGCCGCGGGCGGAGGTGGTCTATGCGCCGCCGGGGCCGGGGTTCATCTGGGTGAGGGGCTATTGGTCGTGGCGGGGTGGCCGTCACGTCTGGATCGCGGGTCGCCATGAGCGGCCGCCGCGGGGGCACCATCATTGGATCGAGCCGCGCTGGGAGCGCCGGGGCGGCCGCTACGTCTTCATCGAGGGCCGCTGGGGGCGCTGAGTTCCGGCGGCGCAATCCGGCAAGGGGTCAGGTAACATGATCGGCAGTCGAGGCCGTGGATCGCGCCGCCGGGCGGATCGAGGCAGCCTCGGCGGCGCCATGACCTACACTGGAATCGACTACCATAAACGTTACTCGGTGGCCTGCACGCTCGACGAGAAGGGCCGCCGCCTGCTGGAACGCCGGATTGAGCACAACGCGCCGGAAGCCTTTGCCGCGTACTTCGCCGAGCTGGGTGCGCCCAGCGAGGTGGTGATCGAGGCCTGCTGGAACTGGGGCACGCTTTACGACCTGCTGGAGCAGGTGCCCGGGGTGACGCGCGTGGTGCTCTCCCATCCGGCGAAGAACCGGATCATCGCCGACGCCCAGATCAAGAACGACCGCGTGGATGCCCACGCCCTGGCCACCCTGCTGCGGGGCGACTTCGTCGCCCGGGTGCACGTGCCCAACCGTGAGGTCCGGCAGCGCCGCAACACGGTGCGCCAGCGCCTCTGGGCGGCCAAGGTGCGCACGATGGTGCGTAACCGCATCCATACGGTCCTCGACCGGCATCCCGGCCTCGATCGGCCCGTGTACAAGGACGTCTTCTGCCAGCGGGGCGTCAGCTGGATGCGCGCGGCCGAGCTGCCCGCGCCCGACCGCGAGCTGCTGACCGAGGACCTTGAGCTGCACACGTTGCTGGAGCGGCAGATGGCGGGCCTGGAGCGACGCATCGAGGCCGACAGCGCCACCAGCGATGATGCCCGGCGGCTGCGCACCCTGCCCGGCGTCGGCAAGGTGCTGGGACCGGTGATCGCCCTGGAGATCGACGGCATCCGGCGCTTCCGCACCTCCGACCGCCTCTGCGCCTACGCGGGACTGGTGCCCACCACCCGCTCCTCCGGCGGCAAGACCTCCCACGGCCGCATGCTCCCGTTCTGCAATCACTGGCTCAAGTGGGCCTTCATCGAGGCGGCTTGGGTGGCCGTGGGCTGCTCGGACTACTTTGGCGGCTTCTACCGCCAGCACCGCGCCCGCGGCAAATGCGCCAACGAGGCCATCACCATCACCGCCCGGCGCCTGGCCAAGATCGCCTGGCAGATGCTCACCGCGCAGCGCGACTACCGCCGCGTGCCGACCAAGCCAGATCCCCTTTCCCCGGCTGCTCTCGCAACGGACTGACGGCCTTC
>SYDD01000120.1 GCA_005786775.1 Opitutaceae bacterium | reverse complement strand
GGCGGCCGAAAGCGCGTGAACGCGAGGGGCCAGAGTACGTGGGTGCTGGTTCCTTCGGCGCCGGATTCGGTGCCGTAAAGGGGCCAGAGGGCCCAGCCGGAGCGGGTGCCGCGGGTGACGCGCACAAAAGGCCAAGGCAGGTAGGTGGTCGTGGCGCCGCGTCGCTTCACCTCGGCGTGGAGCGGAAAGAGCGTCCAGGACGCTTCCTCGAGCCACAGTTTGTTGCGGACGGTCCCGTGCAGCGGAAAGAGGGCCCGGTAGTTCAGGTCAGGCTCGGCGGAGGCCCGTTGGAACCAGAAGGGATAGACTTCGAGTTCCCGCTCGGTCGCGGGCCCGGTGCCGGTGGTCGCGCCGCCGTGGCCGCGGGCGAGTTCGAAGACGCTCCAGCGGTACCCTCCGGGGTCCTGGCGGAAGCTGAAGAGCGGGAAAAGCAGGTGGGTCTCGTGGCGCTGTCCCCCGGGGGCGGTCGCCTGCGTGAAGAGCGGGCGCCAGCCGCTCTCGGTGCCGGAGCCCGTACCACCGTCGCGCGCGAAGAAGAGCGGCCCCAGCGCCTGCATTTCCTGGGCCGCGGCGCCGGGCGGGTGGCGTTCGACGATCAGGGGCCAGAGGTTCAGCTCGCGGGGCCGGGCGGCGTCCGCGCGCGCGCCCTCGCCGGCCGGGAGTGGCCCGGCGAGGGGCAGGAGGGCGAGGGCGAGCAGGCGGCGCATCGGGAGCGGCGGAAGGAAATTGCGGAAGGGTCAGAATCAACCAACGGGAGGCAGTCGGCAAATCCTATGTCGCACGAAGGGAAAGCCGCGGCGGAGAGGAGTTCCGCCCGGGACGGCCGGTCGACGTGGATTCCCGTTGCGCGTGCTCCGGTTGGTCTGGCAATCCCTGCCCTATGGTCCTTCCCCGTCCCGCCGTGGCCGCCTCCGGGCGCAAGGAGGCGGAATGCGCCTGAGCGGCGGCGTGGCCCGGGGGATTCCCCTTGTGGTGCCGCCGGGTGACCGGGTGCGGCCAGCCACCGACGGGATGCGCCAGGCGGTGTTCTCCAGCCTCGCGGCCCTGGTGCCGGGCGCGACTTGCCTGGACCTGTTCGCAGGTACCGGTTCCTACGGCTTGGAGGCCCTGAGCCGGGGGGCTGAAAAGGTGGTATTCGTTGAACGTAACCCCAAGGCCATCGGCTGTTTGCGCCGTAACCTGGCGGCCGTGGAACGCAGTCTCGGCAGCCCGCTCGAATCCGCCGGCCGCGCCCTGATCGTGGCCGGGGACGCCACGACCTTCACGCCTTCTGGCGACGCGCCGGACCTCGTGTTCATCGATCCGCCCTACGAGCTGATCCCGGAGCTGGCGCCGGCTCTGTTCGCGCGCCTCGCCACCCTGTTGGCCCCGAAACCCGATGCCGTCGTCGTTTTGGAGTATCCCGGTGAGCTCGAATTGGCGCCGGACGGTTGGGTGCTGCGCAAACGGCTGGGCCACGGGGCCCGCCAGCCCACGGCGGGGTTCTTCCGCCGTCAGCCGCCTCCCGCCCCCTGACCATCGGGTCAGTCCGCGGGGCTGCTTAGGATTGCAGTCGTTCCCGCCGGGCCTAGTTTTCGCCCAGTTCCCCCGACCCCGATGAGCACTCCCGCCCCGGTTGCCCACCCTGCCTCGCCGTCCGCCCGCGTCTCGACCCAGCGGAGCGTGTCGCGCCGCGGCTTTCTCCGGGCGGCGGGCGTGGGAATGTCCCTGCCCTTTCTGGACGCGATGCGCCCTGCCTTCGCGCGGACGGCGGCGCCGGCCAAGCCCCGCCGGATGCTGGGCATCTGCAACAACCTCGGCCTGTTGCCGGACCAGTTCTTCCCGCAGCAGACCGGCCGCGGCTACGCGCTGTCCCCGTACCTCGAGACCCTGCGCGCGCACCGGGAAAACTTCACCGTCTTCAGCGGCGTCTGGCATCCGGACGTGGACGCGGGGCACCCGGCGGACATCTGCTTCCTGACCGCGGCGCCGCGGCCCGGCAGCGGTGGTTTCCGCAACACCATCTCGCTTGACCAGTTCATCGCCGAGCGCATCGGCCACGAGACCCGCTTCCCTTCGCTCACCTTGGGTGTGAACGTGCAGCAGGGCCAGCGGAGCCTCTCGTGGACGGCCTCGGGCGTCCTGATCCCCTGCGAGGAGAAGGCTTCCGACGTGTTCCGCCGCCTCTTCGTCCAGGGTTCCCCCGCGGAGGTCGAGGCGCAGGTGCGGCGGCTGGCGCAGGGCCGGAGCATCCTCGACGCGGTGGGCGGGCAGGCGCGGGACCTGCAGCGCAGCGTGGGGGCGCGCGACCGGGACCGGCTCGACCAGTATTTCACCAGCGTGCGTGAGCTGGAGCAGCGCCTGCAGGCGGCGCGCGAGTGGGAGCACCGGCCGAAGCCGCGCGTCGCGGCCGCGGTGCCCCTCGATCCCGCCAGCCCCAAAGCGTACATGGACAAGGTGAAGCTGATGTACGATATGGCGCGGCTGGCCTTCCAGACCGACTCCACGCGGTCCATCTCGCTCCTGCTGGACAGCGTGAATTCGCCGACCATCGACCTCGACCACGACGTTAAGATCACGGACGGCTACCACAACCTGTCCCACCACGGCCGCTCGGAGGCGAAGATCGCGCAGTTGAAGGCGATCGACCAGTGGCACCTCCGGCTGCTGGGGAACCTGTTCGACGAGCTGAAGGCGCTGCCCGAGGACGGCGAGACCGTCTTTGACCGGACGATGATCCTGTATGGCTCGAACCTGGGCAACGCCAACACCCACGTGACGACCAACCTGCCGACGCTGCTCGCCGGCGGCGGCTTCCGGCACGGCCAGCACCTCGCCTTCGACCGCGTGCACAATTATCCCCTGCCGAACCTGTTCGTCTCGATGCTTCAGCGGATGGGCATCCCGGCGGACAAGTTCGCGACCTCCACCGGCACGATGCGCGGCCTGGACCTCGCCTGAGCGCCGGTGGGCCCCGTGCCGCTCCGCTTCGGCTTGCCGGGGCGGCGGCGGCTCGGATACCGCGGCCCCTCATCCCGCCCGCCCCTCGCCCTCCCGCCGCGAAACCCTTTTCCACCATGACACCAAACCCTAACCCGATCCCGACCTGGCTGCGAACCTTGGTCGTGTTCTCCACCCTGTTCGCCCTGCCCGCCGCGCTTCGCGCCCAAGCCACGGGCATCATCCAGGGGCGCATCTTCAACCCGGTCAGCCAGGAGTACGTGCGTGACGCGCAGATCGCCCTCGATGGGACCAACAAGGTCACCTTCTCCGAGGGCGACGGCTCGTTCCAATTCATCGAGGTGCCCGCCGGGGCGGCCTCGATCACCGTCAACTACACCGGCTACAACACCGTCAAGGAGACCTTCACGGTGGTCGCCGGTCAGACCGCCGTCCGCGAGATCCGCCTGACCAGCACCGCGGCCGGCGCGGCGGCCGGGGGCGGCGTCGTGCAGCTGCAGGCGTTCACCGTGTCCTCCGAGCGCGAGGGCAACGCCAAGGCCATCATGGCGCAGCGGCGCTCGATGAGCATCACCACCTCGGTGGCCTCGGACATCTTCGGCGACGTGACCGACGGCAACGTCGGCGAGTTCCTGAAGTACCTCCCCGGCGTCGACCTCGACTACGTGGAGTCGGAGGCGCGCGGCCCCCGCCTCGGCGGGATGGATTCCCAGTACGTGGGCGTGTCGTTCGACGGCATCCGCTCAGCGAGCGCGGACGCGAACCGCGGCGGCGGCACCAACTCGCGCGCGACCTCCTTCGAGGGCTTCTCCATCACCGCCATCGAGTCGATCGAGATCAACCGCACCTCCGCTCCGGATTCGGACGCGGACAATCCCGCGGGCACCATCAATATGCGGACCAAGCGCGCCTTCGAGCGGAAGGGCCGGACCGTGGCCTACAACACGAGCCTCAACTTCAACGCCGAGGAGTTCACCTGGCGCAAGACCAAGGGCCCCCGCGACGGCGAGTCCTACAAGTGGAAGCCCAATTACTCCTTCGACTATGCGGAGTCCTTCCTGAACCAGCGCGTCGGCATCCTCCTCTCGGCCAGCCACGCGCACTCCTACACCGAGCAGTACGTCGTCAACAACGGCTACAACCGGTCGCCGAACGCCGGTGACCCGCGCCCGATGGTCGTGCGCCAGATCGACTTCAAGGACGGCAACAAGACCATCCTGAAGGACGCGGTGACCCTGACCGCGGACTGGAAAGTGACTCCGAGCCTGGTGGTGTCCCTGACGGGCATCTACACCTACACCGAGGGCGAGTTCTGGAACCGGAACTTCACCTTCGTCGCCGCCAACGACAACGCGAACGTCAACAACGGCCGCAACTCCGTCGGCGGGGACGGCCTCAACACCGTCATCGCGCGGCGCGAGGGCACCGCGAACGCGGCCCAGCTAAACAACGGCGGCGGCACCTCCGCGAAGCTCACCTACACCCGCACCTTCTCCCCGCGCTTTGAGTACAAGGCCGGCCGCTGGGTGATCGACGGCGCGCTGGGCTATTCCCGCTCGGTGAATAATTACGAGTCGCTGGAGCGCGGCTTCCTCAGCAGCGAGGGCGGCAGCGCCCTGGCCGGCTTCACCGCCACGCGCCCGCACCAGGAGTCGTGGGAGTGGAGCATCCGCCAGACCTCGGGTCCGGACTGGTTCGACCGGGCGAATTACGTCGACACCAACAACCGCTCTGGCGGCACGCGGGTGAACAACGACAACCGCACCTGGATCACCGAGATCCAGAGCGCGCAGCTGAACGCGCGCTGGGCGGTCCCGTTCCTCGAGCGGTTCCCGACCTCGCTGAAGTTCGGCGGCAAGGTCGCGGTCGAGGACCGCAACAACAACATCGTGAGCGACTGGGACATCTGGTCGTACACCGGGCCGGGCGGCAACACCGTGGCCGTGAACCCGACCAACGGGGCCAACATCAACACTGCGTTCGGCAACTGGTCGAACCTCGGCCCCAAGTTCATCTCGCCGCATCCCTTCGATATGGGCACGACCAACGGCCTCACGGTGTTCAACGTGAACGGCCAGCAGGGGATGCCGCAGCGCGTCAACCGGCAGGCGGTGGCGCTGCTCTTCCGGGACTACCCGGGCTGGTTCACGCCTATGGGGACCCCGGAGAACTACTACACCGCGTTTTTCGCCAACCCGCGTGACTTCCAGCAGACGGTGACCTCGGGCTACGCTCAGGCGACCGTGCGGCTGTCGCCGAAGCTGACGATGCTGGGCGGCGTCCGGATGGAGGAGACCCAGAACGACGTGCGGGAGTTTGACCCGCAGACGCGCGCGCAGGTGCTGGCGGCCGGTTACGCGGTGAACGCGCCGGGCACCAACGGCGGCCGCGCGCTGACCCTGCCGGGGATGATCTACCAGTACACCCACAACCCGCGGGTGACCCGCTCGTCGGTGTACCGGAATTATTTCCCGTCGATCATGTTCAAGTACTACATCCTGCCGGACTTCGAGTTCCAGATCGGCTTCAACAAGTCGATCTCCCGGCCGCCGATCGATAGCATCACGGGCGTGTGGGGCATCGATGAGGTGAACCTGCGCGTGTCGGCGCCGAACGCGGCGCTGCAGCCCGAGTACCACAAGAAGTTCCAGTCGCGTCTCGCGTACTACTTCCGCGGGCGCTCGCCGGGCCAGCTGACCCTCGACCTGACCCAGGTGAAGGCGACCAACTTCCGCCAGACCTTCGACTTCTCGGCGGAGGACTTCGGCGTGGATGATCCCGACTACGCGGCGTACACCTTCCGCACGACGGTCAACAGTCCGGACGAGCAGACCTTCCGCTCGATGGACCTGGCGTACAACCAGACCCTCGGGTTCCTGCCCAGCGAGTACCTGCGGGGCCTGAACTTCAACGTGGCCTTCTCGCGGGCCTACGCGGACCGCCGCCGGGCCAACCTGGCGCCTTACCGCGTGTCGTCGCGCCTCGGCTACGCGTACAAGAAGTTCAACGGTTCCGTCGGCATGGTCTGGCGTCCGGACACCCCGGACAGCACCACCTACGGCCAGTACCAGGGTGAGATCACGCAGTTCGACGTCTCGCTCAACTGGCGCCTGACGCCGCGGATGACCCTGTACACCCAGATCCGCAACATCACCGGCAAGCCGGTGCGCTGGTACCACACCGCGCCCGGCGTGGTGGAGGGGCAGCAGCGCGCCCTGCGGCAGTTGCAGGAGTACGGGGCGAACTGGGTGTTCGGCCTCCGGGGTATGTTCTGACCCGGGCGGAATTCCGCCTTTTGCGCCGGCGCGCTTCCCTGCGGGGGGCGCGCCGGTTTGTTTGGGACTCCCGCGATGGGGCGGAAGCGTGCCCTCGGGCGGGCGGCGGCACGGCAAGTACCCGCCCTGTGGCCCGCGAAATTGATGTGACCGCGCGGGCCGCAACGGGAATTATCCCCGCGTCGATGCCCCCGATGCCCGCGATCCGGCGCGCTTTATCACCGTGCAGTCGCATCTCCGGGACCGAATGCGCGCCTCCGCGCTCAGCGAGACGCTCGAGCAGGCCACCAGGGGATTCTGGCCGAAGACCCAGGAAGACGGCGTGGTGTCGGTGGCGCAGCCGCTCGAGACGGGGCCCGGTGCGGGTCGATGGCACCCGTTCTCGCCGAGAATGCCCTTGCCTCGCGGGGCCCGCAGTCCGCTCTGCATCCTCGGCGAGGAGGCGCCGGACGATGGGCCCGCGGACGCGTCCCCGCACTACCTTGACGACGTCCCGGTTTCCCTCCTCCTACCGTAATCCCCCCGTCCGGCTCCCCCGCGCTTCCCCCCCCCGTTCCTGCCCCTTCCGATGTCCGCCTCCCCGCTCCCGTCCGCCCTTCCGACCCGGCGCCATTTCCTCCGCGGCGCCGGCATCAGTCTCGCCCTGCCCCTGCTGGAGTCGCTTGGCGGGCGCGTCTTCGCCCAGGGTGCGGCCGTCGGCACCCTGCCGGGTAAAGTCGCGGCCGGAACGCGGCCGAGGCGGATGGTCTGTGTCGGCAATATGCTAGGTTTCCACCCGCCGGCGTTTTTTCCCACGGCCGCGGGAACGGATTACGCGTTGCCGACCGACCTCGAATCCCTCGCGCCGCACCGGAAGGACTGCACGATCTTCAGCGGCCTCGATCACGGGGTGAAAGGTGGGCACTTCGCCATCAGCTCCTTCCTGAGCGGCGTGCGCACGGCCGACGCGAAGGGGATGCCCGATGGCAATCTCACCCTGGATCAGCGCGCCGCGGAAACGATGGGCGGGGCGACGCGGTTTCCTTCCCTTGCGGTCGGCTCCGAAAGCGGGATCCACGGCGGCTGCCTGATGTCCTGGACGCGCAGCGGCACGCGCGTGCCGCCCAGCGGCACGCCGCGCGCCCTGTTTCGGAAACTCTTCGTGTCGGATAGCTCGACTGATGTCGCCGCCTCGCTGGACCGGCTCGAGATGAAGGGATCAATCCTGGATGCGGTGCAGGGCGACGCGAGATCCCTCGGCCGCCAACTCGGGCAGCGCGACAAGGAGAAGCTGGACGAGTACTTCGAATCAGTCCGCGACGTGGAAAGGCAGATCGAGCTCCGCCGCCAGTGGGCGAACGTGCCGAAGCCCGACCCAAAAATGCCGGAGCCGGCGAACAGGGGTTTCGTTTCCGACCTGCCGGTGATGTACGACCTGATCGCGCTCGCCCTGCAGACGGACTCGACCCGCATCGCGACCTTCGAGATCGGCGGCGACTTCGAGGCGAATGCCTTCGGCCTCAGCGGCGGCTACCACGCGTTCTCCCACCACGGCCAGCGGCCCGAGGCCATCGCCGCCCTGATCAGGATGGAACGCTACCAGGTGGAGCAATTCGCGCGCTTCCTCGCCAAACTCGGCTCCCTCCGCGAGGGCGAAGGGACGCTGCTGCAGCACACGATGGTGCTCTTTGGCAGCGGAATGGGCAACGCCAACGCGCACACGAACGGCAACTTGCCGATCATCCTCGCCGGTGGCGGGTTCAGGCACGGCGAGCACAAGGTCTACCCGGAGAAGGGGCTCGGTCGCCAGCCCCTGTGCAACCTCTACGTCTCGATGCTGCAGCGCTTCGGCGTCGAGACCGCGAAATTCGGCACCGCCACCGGCACCCTCACGGGCCTCACCTGAGCCCGCGCGGCCTTCCCGTCTCCCCTTTCCGGTCCATGCCCCGCCTCCGGTTCTCTTCGGTCATCCTGCTGCTCGCGGCGCTCGCCACCCCGCTCCCCGCCGCGACTGACCCGGAGGCGATCCAGCGCTTCGTCACCACCTACTGCGTCGAATGCCACGGGCCCGGGAAGCAGAAGGCCGACCGGCGTTTCGACACGCTGCTGCTCCCGGCGACGAAGGAGGATACCCTGCTCGCGCTGAAGGAGATGATGGACCAGCTCCATCTCGGCGAAATGCCGCCGGCCGACGCTAAGCGGCCCACTTCCGCGGAACAGAAGGCGGTCCTCGAGCAGTTGGCGCGGGCGCTGTCCGAGGGGCGCGAGGCCCTCGCGAGCACCGGCGGCCGCACGGTCCTGCGCCGCCTGAACCGCCGCGAATACCTGAACACCGTCGGCGATTTGTTCGCCCTGAACATGGCGGCTTTCGACCCGACCACTAATTTTCCCCGCGACCAGGCCGAGGAGCAGATGGACAACCTTGGTGACGTGCTCCGGACCTCGGGCTACCTGCTGGAGCAGTACCTCGAGGCGGCGGACGTCGTCGTCGAGAAGGCCTTCGCGCTGCGGGAACGGCCGGAGGAGCGCGCGTGGCATTTCCGCGGCGACTTCAAAACCCAGCCCGAGATGAGTAACGCCCACCGGCGGCTTAACAACAGCTTCATCGGCCTGTACGAATGCATGGACACCCCGCACCACGAGGGCGGGTACGGCTTCATCAGCGCCTTCGAGGCGGGGGTGCCGGTCGACGGCTACTATGAGATCCAGCTGCGGGTGCAGGCGATGAATCGGACGCACCCGTACGACCCAAAAATCTTCGGCACCGATGCGCGCGAGCCCTTCCGGCTCGGGCTGGTGCCCGGTGACGCGAGGGCCGGCGCGCTGTACCAGCCGCAACCGCTTCAGCCGATGCTCGCCGAGCTGGTGCTGGACGACGGCGAGCCCGCGTGGCGCACGGTCCGCGTCTGGCTGGATGCCGGGCAAACCCCGCGCTTCGTGTTCCCCAATGGACCGAAAAGCGCCCGCAACTCGTGGGCGCGGATCATCGAGTACCACAAGGACAAGTGGCCGCAGGAAGAGGCGCAGGGTGATCGTGGCCGGGACCGCCGGAACGGGCTCGGCATCGTCCTGAACCGCATCATCAGCGTCGGCGAGGGGAAGCTGCCGCACATCCGCATCCACGAGGTGAAGATCCGGGGGCCGCTCGTCGAGCAATGGCCGCCTGCGAGCCAGCGGGCGGTGCTGGGCGACAAGCCGTTCGCGCCGCAACACCTGCGCGAGGTCCTGCGCGGCTTCGCCGACCGTG
>SYDD01000119.1 GCA_005786775.1 Opitutaceae bacterium | reverse complement strand
GCCGGCGGGCAGCACCACCCCGAGGAAATGCGGCATCGCCGTCAGGCTGGTCAGCCCCTCCGGCAGCCCGCCCTGCGCCGCGAACCACACGCAGGCCGCCGCGCCCCAGAGGCCCGGGAGCAAGAAGCGGCCGACGAAGTAGAACGCCGTGCGGCGGTACATCGCCCGCGCGGTGTCGGCGTTGCGGGCCGAGAGCACCCGGCTGATCTGCGTCTGCCAGGTCGTGACCACTGCGAGCTGGAAGACGAACTGCCAGAGCAGGTAGCCCCAGCCGAATGAGGATTCGTGGAACGGGTTGTACGGATGCCCCTTGAGTTGCCCCGCGCCCCAGGCGGCCTCCAGCCCCGCGTTGAGCGGCGTCCAGCCGATGTGCACCAGCACCAGCACCGAGGTGACCACAATGCCCACCCCCATCACGAGGAACTGCAGGTAGTCGGTGACCAGCACCGAGAGCATCCCGCCCAGCGCGGTGTAGAGCAGGACCAGGCCGAGCAGGGCGGTCATCGTCCATTCGAGTGCTCCCGGGGGGAGGCCGATCGCGTGGACGAGGAACTCGCCGCCCAGCCGCAGGAAGATGCCCATGTTGAGCAGGCCGCCGAGCACGACGAACAGCCCCGCGAGCCAGCGGACGCGCGGGCTGAAGCGCCGTTCGAACAGCTCCGGGACGGTCATGATCCCCGAGGCGCGCAGTGGCCCGATCACGAATCCGGTCCGGCCCACGAACCACATCACCAGCCACATGATCACGCCGATTGCCGCCCCCGCGAAGCCCTTCTCGTAGCCCAGCTGGGCCGTGTACATGATCGTCACGAGACCGAGCTCCGTCGCCGCCAGCGAGGCGATGCCGAGGTTCACGTCCATTTCGCGCCCGGCCACCGCGAAGTCCTGCACGCCGCGCACAAAGCGCCGCATCCAGAGCCCGGCGGCGAGGCAGCCGGCGAGGTAGACGAGGATGATCGACCAATCGAGGAGCGTCAGCTTCATGGGGCGGGGTGCGTTCGAGGATGGGCCGACGCGGCGCGGGGAAAAGGCGAAATTGCCCCCGGCTCAGGGGGTGGCGAGGGCCGCCTGCACTTCGGGCAGGCCGGGCAGGACCCGATCCGCGCCGGCCGCGGTCAGCTCTGCCGCTCCATGGGTGCCGGTGCACACCGCCCAGCAGGCGAACCCGCCCGCGTGGGCGGCCGCGATGTCGAAGGGGGAGTCCCCGACGAGGAGCGTGCTTTCCGCGCGCGCCCCGAGATTCCCGAGGACGTAGGCCGCGAATTCCGGCCGCGGCTTGAGCCAAGGGGTATCGCCCGCCCCGAACACCCCGCGCAGGAACGGCATCACCCCGAGGTGCGCGCAGATCCGCCGCGAGTGCTCGCCGCGCTTGTTGGTGAACGCCGCCAGCACCACCCCGCGGGCATACTGCGCCTCCAGGAGCTCCCGCGCGCCGGGCAGCAGCCGGACGTCCTCCAGCAGAATTGAGTCGGTGTACGCGACGTGGAGCCGCGCGCCCTCCGCCACCAGCTCCGGGGGCAGGAAGTGTCCCATCGCTCGCTCCAGCCCGCCCCCGACCGCGGCCCGGACCTGCGCGAGGGTGGGGGCCGGCCGGCCGAGTTGCGGCAGCACGTGGCAGTAGGAGCGGTGGATCGTGGTGAAGGCGTCCACCAAAGTGCCGTCCAGGTCGAGCAGCAGGGTGTCGTAGCGGGGCATCGCGGTCGCGGGAGCGTGCGGTCCCCTGGTGAGGAAACGAGGCAAAACCTCGCCCGCCTGCAAAATGGGGTTGGCGCCCGCGGCTGCCGGCGATGGACTCCGCGGCATGCCGGAAGACCCCGTTCCCCCCGCCGCCGCCGTGCGGACCGCGGCGGCGGGGGACCGTTGCGCGGTCACGGTGGGCGGCGTTTGGGGCATCACCGTGGCCCCGCCGGCGTGGCCCGGCCCGCCGCGGGGCGCGACCGGCGTCGTGCTCCGCGCGGCCGACCTCGGCCGGTGGGACAGCTCGCTGCCGCTCTTCCTCGCCGAGGTCCGCCGGGCGTGCCGCGCGGCCGGCCTGCCCTGCGACGACGCGGAACTTCCGCCGCGGCTGCGCGACCTCCTCGCGCAGCTCGAGGCCGCCCAGGCGGCCGGCGCTCCGGCGGACCGCGCGGACAGCCTGTTGACGGTGGTGGGGCTCGCGACGCGCGAGG
Source organism: Opitutaceae bacterium (assembly GCA_005786775.1). GTDB lineage: Bacteria > Verrucomicrobiota > Verrucomicrobiia > Opitutales > Opitutaceae > ER46. The sequence continues at coordinate 4,211 of SYDD01000119.1, read as the reverse complement.
TCGCGGTGCAGGCGCGGGCGATCCTCGACTTTGTCGGCGAATGCGCGCTCAGCGCGGTGCGCCTAGCGCGCAGCCCGCGGCGGTTCCGCTGGGCGGACTGCGCGGCCGAGATGCAGCAGTGCGGCGCGATGGCCCTGCCGATCGTCAGCCTCATCAGCTTCCTCGTCGGGGTGACTCTCGCCTACACCGGGGCGATCGTGCTGCGGCAGTTCGGCGGCGACATCTGGATCGCCGACCTGGTGGGCCTCTCGATGGTGCGGGAGATGGGCGCGGTGATGACCGCGGTGGTGCTCGCGGGGCGTACCGGCGCCGCCTACGCCGCGACGCTGGGCAACATGAAGGCGAACGAGGAGATCGACGCCCTCGCGACCCTCGGCATTCCGCCCGTCCAGTTCCTCGTCCTGCCCCGCCTGCTCGCGCTCGCGGTGATGATGCCGGTGCTGGCGCTCTACGCGAACGCCCTCGGCATCCTCGGCGGGCTCGTGGTCGCCTATTCCCTCCTCGCGATCCCCCCGGCGGCCTTCTGGGTGGAGCTGCTCACCATCGTCGACCTCTCCGATGTGGCGTCGGGCGTGATCAAGGCCGCCGCGTTCGGGCTGATCGTCGGGCTCGCCGGGTGCCTGCGCGGGCTGCAGGCGGAGCGCAGCGCCGACGGCGTCGGCCGCGCCACCACCTCGGCGGTCGTGACGGCCCTGCTGCTGCTGGTGATCGCGGACGCGCTGTTCGCGGTGCTGTTCAACGTGCTCGGGATCTGACGCCGATGGACGCGCCCGCCCGCCTTCCTCCCGGGGAGATCCCCGCCATCGCCGCCGAGGCGCTCGACTGCGGCTACGACGGCAAGGCGGTGCTTTGCGGGGTAACCTTTTCCGTCGCGGCGGGCGAGATCTTCTTCGTCATCGGCGGCTCCGGCTGCGGCAAGAGCACGCTCCTGCGGCATCTGGTTGGCCTGCACGAGCCGCTGGCTGGGCGCGTGAGCTTCCACGGCCGGCCCTTCACCGCGGCCGACGCCGCGGCGCGGCGCGAGCTGCTGCGCACGTTCGGGGTGCTGTTTCAGGGCGGCGCGCTGTGGTCCTCGCTCACCCTGCGCGAGAACGTCGCCCTGCCGCTTGAGGAGTACACGCCGCTCAGCCGCCGGGAGCGCGGGGAACTCGCCGCGCTCAAGCTCGCCCAGGTCGGGCTCCAGGGCTTCGAGGACTACTACCCGGCCGAGATCAGCGGCGGGATGCGCAAGCGGGCCGGCCTGGCGCGCGCCCTCGCGCTCGACCCCGCGGTGGTGTTCTTCGACGAGCCCTCCGCCGGCCTCGACCCGGTGACGTCCCGCAGCCTCGACGACCTCATCCGGCACGTCCGCGACACCTTCGGCACCACCATCGTGGTGGTCTCGCACGAGCTCGCCTCGATCTTCGCCCTTGCCGACCGCGCGGTGATGCTCGCGCGGGAGGAGCAGGGGATCATCGCCGCGGGTCCGCCCGCCGCCCTGCTGGAATCCCCGGACCCCCGGGTCCGGGGATTCCTCACCCGGACCGCGCCGGCCTGAGCCGGTTCAGGCTGTCCTTCCGCCGCCCGATCGCCCAGCTTCCCCCCGCGTGAAGACCAAGGTCAGTCCAGCCCTCGTCGGCGCCTTCGTGATCGGTGGCCTCGCGTTGCTCTTCCTCTCGCTGGTCTCCTTCGGCGGCATCAGCTTCCTTTCCAAGCCGCCCCGCTTCACGGTCTTCTTCAACGAGTCGATCCACGGCCTCGACCTCGGCTCGCCGGTCAAGCTGCGGGGCGTGCGGGTCGGCCGGGTGGTGGACCTCAACCTGCGCTACGACCCGGCGAGCGGGCGCTCGGTGGTCGCGGTCGTCTGCGAGATCAACAAGGACGCGGTGACCCCGGTCGATGGCGCCAGCATCGACCTGGGCCAGCCCGGCGCGCTGCAGCGGCTGGTGGACCGCGGGCTGCGCGCGCAGCTCGGGGTGCTCGGCTTGGCGACCGGTCTGCTGTACGTCGAACTGGACCTCGTGAACCCCGTGGATTTCCCACCCGACCCCGCGGCGAAGGACCCGCGCTACGTCGTGGTCCCGGCGCTGCCCTCGGCGATCTCCGCGTTCCAGGCCAGCGCCTCCGAGATCCTCGCCAAGGTGAAGCGGGTCGATTTCGCGGGCCTGTCCGAGGAACTGAAGGCCCTGGTCGCCCAGACGCGACGGCAGGTCGCCGGCATCGATGTGAAGGGCCTGGTGGACCAGTGGCGGACCACGGGTGTGGCGGTGGAGGCGCTCGCGACGTCTCCCGAGTTGCGGCGCACGCTGGCCAACCTCGACGCGGCGGTCACGGAGCTGCGGGCCACCGTGGCGCGGTTCGACGCGCAGGTGGAGCCCACGGGCCGGGAACTGGCGGCGACGCTGGCGGAGGCGCGGCGGTCGCTGCAGGCCTTCGGCGAGGCCGCCGGGGAAACGCGCCGCTTCATGGCGGGCAACGCCGGGGTGGGGGCGGAGGTCGGCGAGACCCTGCTGCGGCTGAATGAGGCCGCCGCCGCGGTCACGCGGTTGGCCGACTACCTGGAACGAAATCCCAACGCCCTGCTCTCCGGCCGGCCCCGGCCCTGACCGCCCCGCGAATCCCTTGATGAACCCGCGCGCGCTTTCCCTCGTTTTCCTCCTGGCGGCCGCGGCCGCCGGCGCCGGCTGCTCCCTCCTGCCCGCGCCCCGGCCCGACCCGACGCGCTTCTTCCTGCTCGCCGCGGAAGCCGGGGAAGGGGCGCCCGCGCGGGGCGCCTTCGTGCTCCGGCCCGTCGAGCTCCCCGCGTACCTGCGCCAGCCCGCCCTGGTCGTGCGGCGGGGCGGCAATGAGGTGACGTTCCGGGAGGCGGCCCGCTGGGGCGAGCCCTTGGAACAGGGCGTCGCGCGGGTGCTGGGCGAGAATCTGCGGCGGTTGGGTCTCGCGCCAGCCGCCCGCGGCGCGGAGGCGGACGCGGCGACGCTCGTGGTGCGGGTCCGCGCCGCCGAGGGCACGGCGGCCGGCGGGGTGGAGTTCCGCGCCGCGTGGGAGCTGACCGCGCGGGGTGCCGCGCCGGTGACCGGCGAATTCCGGGCCGTCGGGCCCGGGTGGGACGGGCGCGACGAGGCCGGTCTGGCGTCGGCCCTGAGCGCGGCGGTCGCGGGGCTCGCGGCCGAGATTGCGGCTCGCTGGCCGGGCGCGCGTTAGGCGTCCGAACGGCGTGCGACTCTTGGTCAGCGCAGCGCGGCGGCGATGCGGGTGAGGGCGGTCTCGACGTTCGCGCGCGAGTTGAACGCGCTGATCCGCACGTGGCCTTCGCCGCATTTACCGAAGCCGGCGCCCGGCGTGCACACCACCTGCGCCCGCTGCAGTAGCAGGTCGAAGAACTCCCACGAGTCGCGGCCGGTGTTGACCCAGATGTAGGGTGCGTTGTCGCCCCCGACGCAGGTGAACCCGAGGCTGGTCATCGCCTCGCGGATCAGGCGGGCGTTTGCCAAGTAGAAGTCGATCAGGGCGCCGGTCTGGCGCTTGCCCTCCTCGGTGTAGATGGCGGCGGCCGCGCGCTGGATAGGGTAGGCGACGCCGTTGAACTTGGTCGTGTGCCGCCGGTTCCAGAGGGCGTGCACGGCGTGCGGCCGGCCCGCGGCGTCCCACGCTTGCACCGTCTTCGGCACCACGGTGTACGCGCAGCGGGTGCCGGTGAAGCCGGCGGTCTTGGAGAAGCTGCGGAACTCGATCGCCACCTCGCGCGCGCCCGGGATCTCGTAGATCGAGTGCGGGATGCGCGGGTCGCGGATGTAAGCCTCGTACGCGCTGTCGAACAGGATCACGGCCCGATGGCGGCGCGCGTACTCGACCCACGCCGTGAGCTGCTCCCGCGTCGCCACCGCGCCGGTGGGGTTGTTGGGGAAGCAGAGGTAAATCAGGTCCGCCGCGCCCTCGGGCAGGGCCGGCACGTAGCCGTTGGCCGGCGTGCTGTCGAGGTAGGTCACCCCGGAGTAGCGGCCGTCGACGTTCCCGCCGGTGCGTCCCGCCATCACGTTGGTGTCGACATAGACCGGGTACACCGGGTCGGGAATCGCGAGACGGATGTCCGTCGCGAAGATCTCCTGCAGGTTGCCACAATCGCACTTCGAGCCGTCGGAGATGAAGATCTCGTCCGCCTCGATCGCGCAGCCGCGCGCCGCGTAGTCGTGCTGCGCCACCGCCTCGCGCAGGAACGCGTAGCCCTGCTC
>SYDD01000118.1 GCA_005786775.1 Opitutaceae bacterium | reverse complement strand
CTGCGGAACTGGCCGCTCGTCTGGATCGACGCGCACCCAGGGCTGCGCGTGTTGTCCGGCCTGAATGTGGTCGCGATGGCGCTGGCGGTGGGCGCGTTCTGCATGGGGCAGCCGCACGGGGCCCGGATCGCGCTGGCGCTGCTTTGCGGTGGGCTGGGGGCGTTGGCCAACAGCCTAGTGGAGCCGCGTTACTTCATCCCCGCGGTAAGCGGTGCCCTGGTCTTTACCCGGTTCAGTCAGGGAGAGTGGCGACGACTGGTCCTTTGGTGGGGCGCGCTCTCTGCCGTGCACGCGCCCTTCATCCTAGCGGGATGGTCCCTCTGGTGAGGGTGAACCTAGGGGCGAGGTGCACGGACTGGGGCCGGCTGAAACCGGCAAGCACGGCCCCGCCCATCCGCCGGCTTCAGCTTTGGGGTCAGGCGAACAGCTCTCGCACCGGACGACCCTTGCCGTCCTCGGTCACGTAGAAGGGCCGGCCCTCGATGCTGAACTCCGTCTTCGGACTAATACCCATCGCGGTCATAATCGTCGCGTGCAGGTCCATCACGGGGACGGGATCCTTGATCGCGAGTAACGGCCGTTCCTCCGCCGTCTGTCCGTGGACGTAACCCCGCTTGGTGCCTCCGCCAAACATCGCCACGCTGGTGCCGCCCGTGAAGTGTCGGTGCAGGCCGTAGTGGGCCATCTCGCCCAAGGTATCGACCTTGAAGGTTGCTTGGTCGTTGGCGGTGGACCCAGGTCGGCCCTCCATCATCGCGTCGCGGCTGAACTCGCTCGCAATGATGACCAGAGTCCGCTCCAGCAGCCCGCGCGCCTCCAGATCCCGGACGAGGGTGGCAATGGGTCGATCGATCTCCCGGTGCAGCCGCGCCACGGTTTCGTGGCCGTCTTTATGGGTGTCCCAGTGGAGAAAGGGAACGTACTCGGTGGTCACTTCGACGAACCGGGCTCCGGCTTCGACGAGGCGGCGGGCGAGCAGGCAGCCGCGCCCGAACCGCCCGGTGTCATACTGAGCCTGCACTTCCTTGGGCTCGAGGGTTAGATCGAAGGCCTCGCGTTCCTTGCTGCTGAGGAGTCGGTAGGCGTTGTCCATACTCCGGAGGAGGGACTGCCGCTGGTAGTCGCTCATCCGGTCGCGGTCGGGATTGGCGTCTACCAGCTGGCGGAACAGGCGGTCGCGGTTGGCGAAGCGCCCGGCATCCATCCCCGGCGGCGGCCGCACGGAGACCGCGGCCTCCTCCGGATAAGGCAGGTTCAACGGGCCGAACTCGGCGCCGAAGAATCCGGCGGTGGTGAAGGCCTTCAGTTCTTCGCTCTCGCCGACGCCCTCCAGCCGCTGGCCGATGTTGATGAAGGCGGGCATCACCGGGTTGCGGGGGCCGAGTACCTTCGCCATCCACGCGCCGAGGTGCGGGCAGGCGACGGTCTGGGGCGGCACGTAGCCCGTGTGCCAGTGGTACTGGTGCCGCGAGTGCAGGATGCTACCCAGGTCTGGCTGCACCGCGCTCCGGAGCAGCGTGGCGCGGTCCATTACCTGTGCGATGTTCTCTAGGCCTCGGCAGATCTTCACCCCATCCACCGCCGTATCGATCGCCGGGAAGGTGCTCAGCATCCGCGCCACCTCGAGGCCCTTCTCGAAGGGCAGGTAACGCTTCGGATCAAAGGTGTCCGGCGCGGCCATCCCGCCGGCCATCCAGAGCAGAATGCACGCGTCCGCCTTGGCGGGAGGATGGACTACGGGCGCGCTGTTCGCCCGGACGGCCTGAGGCAGGCCGGTGGCCCAGGCGGCCGCGCTGGCGGCGGCCAGCCGCTTCAGGAAGTCGCGCCGGACGATCGCGGGGGGCGCGTGGGGATCGAGCAAGGGATACATTGGGGAGCGGGGGGCGGTCTTAATGGACGTACAGAAACTCAGGCTGCATGAGGATTGCCCACAACAGGTCGGCGATGGCGGGAGCCGCCGGCTGGGGCCCGAGTAGTTCCAGGGCGGCACGCAGTTCGCCGGGGGAAGGCGGGCGGGCGAGGGTGCGCGTGTACAGGTGGGTGACGAGCGCGGCGGGGCCGGTCCAGGTTTGGGCAGCGAGCCGTGCGGCCCCTTGCTCCAAGGCGCGGGTGAGCGTCTGGCCGTTGGCAAGGTCGAGGGCCTCTAGGGTCGTCAGCTCCTCGGGTCGCATCGAGACGATCTGATCCCGGTTCGGTCGACCGAGCGACCGCATCAGAAAGTCACTCTTCACGAGCGAAGCGCGGATCATCCGGCCGTCATTACCGCGGCCCTGAGCGAGCAGGGCCGGTCCCTGCCGGGCGAGGACTTGGGCCCGCGCGGGGAGGGGTTCGACGACGACCACTGGCTGGACATTTTTCGGCAAGGCCCCGAGCCGGCCCTCGCGGCCCGCGTTGCCTCCGGGACTAAACTGCCACGTCGCATCGCTCTGGAGGGTGGCCGCGGTGCCATCGCTCAGGCGGACCTCGGCCTGGAAGTAAACCCCGGCGGTAGGATTCTTGCCGGACTGTGGGGCGAGGATCACCACTTGGTTGCTCCCGGCCTTCAGCTTGTCGTGGAGCGGCAGGGCGGCGATGTGCTCCCCGCGATCGCTGCCGGTGATTTTCCGGCCGTTCAGGTAGAGGGTGTAGGCCTCCCCGCCCGTGAGGATGGCGGCACCGCTGATGGGTTCGGCGGCGAGCTTCCAATCGGTGCGGAATAGAAAGGTTTCGCCGGCGGGTCGCGCCTTGGCTTGGGCGGGCGACTGGCCCCAGATCCATTGGCCGGTCAGCGCGAGGCTTGAGCCGGCCGTGGGGTCGGGCGGCACCCGGAAGACCGGCGCATCCATTTTCGGCGGGGCCGTGCCCGTGAGCTGCCATACGGCGTCCACGAACTGCTCCGCGCTTAGGCGCTTGGCGCGCGGGCCCTGGAACACCGGGGCGTTCGCGTCGCCACGCAGGACCTCACTGCGGGCCTGGTAGATCTGCGAGGTGGCGAGGTGGGCGAGCGTTCGCTTCACG
>SYDD01000117.1 GCA_005786775.1 Opitutaceae bacterium | reverse complement strand
TACATCCCGGCCTCGATCGGCACCTCCGGCACGATGGCCTTCTGCGGCAACCACGCGAACCAGGTCGTCGCCTTCGAGGTCGCCGCGGGCAAGGTCGCCTGGACCTACCAGGACCGGGCGATGCCCTTCTACAGTTCCCCGGCGGTCACGGCGGACCTCGTGCTCATCGGCTCGCGCGACAAGCACCTGCACGCGATCCGGCGTGCGACCGGCGAGGCGGCCTGGAAGTTCCGGACCGGCGGGCGGGTCGAGGCCTCGCCGATCGCGTTCACCGATGCCGTGGTGTTCGCCTCGACCGATGGCCGGATCTACGCGGCGGCCCTGGCGGACGGCACGGAGCGCTGGCAACTGGAGCTGGGGGAGGCGCTGATCGCGTCCCCGGCGTTCGGCGAGGACCTCCTGGTGGTCGGGGGGGAGAAGGGAACCCTGTTCGCCCTGCGGGGCCCGCCGTGAAGATCGTCTTCCTCACCCCCGGCACCGGCAGCTACCACTGCGGCGCCTGCATGCGCGACAACGCGCTGGCGCAGGAGCTGCACCGGGCGGGCGAGGACGTGACCCTGGCCCCGTTGTACCTGCCGCACACCCTCGACGAGGCGGCGCTGCCCGGCGCGGGGGCGGTCCCGGTGTTCTTCGGGGGGATCAACGTCTTCCTCCAGCAGAAGATCCCGCTGTTCCGGCACACCCCGGCCGCGCTCGACCGCCTGCTGGACTCCACTGGCCTCCTGCGCTGGGCGGCGCGCCACAGCCATATGACCTCGGCGCGGACCCACGGGGAAATGACCCGCGAGATGTTCCACGTCGATTCCAGCCGCCTGACCAAGGAGCTGGAGAAGCTCCTCGGCTGGCTGGAGCATACGGGCCGGCCGGACGTCATCTGCCTGTCGACCGCCCTCCTGGCCGGCTTCGCGCGGCAACTCCGCGCGCGGCTGGGGGCGCCGGTGGTGACCTTCTTCCAGGGCGAGGATACCTTTCTGGACGGCCTGCCGGAGCCCTACCGGTCCGACTGTTGGCGGGCGATGGGGGAACGGTTGACGGATTCGAACCTCCTGCTCGCCCCGAGCCGCTTCTACGCGGGCTATATGGCCGAACGCCTCGGCCTGCCGCCGGGGCGCGTGCAGGTACTCTGGAACGGGATCCAGCTGGACGGCTATGCCCCCGCGGAGCCGCCCGCGGAGCCGGCCGTGATCGGCTACCTGGCCCGCCTGAGTCGGGAAAAGGGCCTGGAACAGTTCGTGGAGGCCTTCCTGCACCTCGCCGGGCCCTTGGGCGACCGGACGACCAAGGTCCGGATCGGCGGGGCGGCGACGGCGGGCGATGAACCGCTGTTGCGGCGCCTGCGGGCGCGGCTGGAGGCGGCGGGCTTGGCGGAACGCGTCGAATGGACGCCCAACCTGAGCCGTGAGGCCAAGGTGACCCTGTTGCGCGGCCTGACCCTGTTCTCGGTTCCAGTGACCTATCCGGAGGCGTTTGGACTGTACGTGGTCGAGGCGATGGCCTGCGGCGTGCCCCTGGTGCAACCGCGGGCGGCGGCGTTCCCGGAATTGGTCGAGGAGTGCGGGGCCGGCGTCTGCGTGCCGCCCGGCGATCCGGCGGCGCTGGCCCGGGCCTGGCGCGATCTCTTGGCGGATCCGGCGCGGCGGGCCGAGCTGGGCCGGCGAGGCCGGGAAGCCGCCACCACCCGTTTCCCCGCCCGCGTGATGGCGGAGGGCTTCCGCGCGCTGGTCGCGCCGCTCCCGCGCTAACCCCGATGGAACTTCCCACCCACTTCCACTTCTGCACCCGCCGGACCGTCGAGTTCGCCGACACCGATATGGCGGGGATCGTGTACTTCACGCACTTCCTGCGCTACGCCGCCACCGCGGAACAGGAGTGGCTGCGCGCCCTCGGCGTGCGGTTCCTGGCGGAGGACGGCACCCTCGCCGGGGGCTGGCCGCGGGTGGAGGCCAGTTGCCGCTACCGGGCATCCGCGCGCTGGCAGGACGAGTTGCGTGTGGCCCTGCGCGTGCGCGAGGTGCGGCACAACGGCTTTTCGTACGACTTCTGGATTTTCGGGCCTAGCACCCCAGCCGGCGAGGCGCTGGCCGAGGGGTTCTGCGCGGTCGCGCACGTCGCGCTCGACCCGGCCACCGGACAACGCCAGAAGACTCCCTTGCCGGAGGAACTCCGCCGCCGCCTGCTCGCGCCGCCGGACCAGCCCTTGCCGGTCGTCTGACCCTTTTCCCACCACCCAACTCCTATGCACTGGCTCGCCTACGTCTTCCTTACCATCGCCTCCTGGGGCCTTTACGGGGTCTTCCTGCACAGCGGCCAGATCGCGATGAAGGATCCGGTCTTCGGCCGCTACAAGGCCTTCCTGTTCGTGGGCGTGGCGTACTTCATCTTCGCGGTGCTGGCGCCTCTCGCGCTGCTGAAGCTGCAGGGCTCCGACTTCAATTTCCCCAGCAAGGGCCTGTGGATCTCGCTGTTCGCGGGTATCCTCGGAGCCGTGGGCGCCTTCGGCATTCTGCTGGCCTTCGGCGCCAAGGGCGTGCCGCAGGTGGTGATGTCCCTCGTCTTCGCCGGCGCGCCGGTCGTGAACGCGGTCGTGGCCACCTGGATGCACCCGCCCAAGGACGGCCTCGCCGGGGTCCCCTGGCAGTTCTATGCCGGCATCCTGCTGGCCGCGCTCGGCGGCTGCATGGTGAGCCTGTACCGTCCCTCCCCCGCCCCGGCGGCGACCGCCCGCGCCACGCCCCCCGCTCCGAGCACCGCCGTCCGCTGACGAAGCGCCCGTCCGTCGCCGGATGATCACCGCCAGCCGCGTCACCAAGACCTACGCCAGCCCGGCCGGGCCGGTGACCGTCCTGCAGGACCTCGACCTCGCGGTGGCCGCGGGGGAATCCGTCGCGATCGTCGGTCCCTCCGGCAGCGGTAAGACCACCCTGCTCAACCTGCTCGGCGCCCTCGACCGCCCGACCTCCGGCACCCTGCAGGTGGCCGGCGAGGATCTGGGCGCGCTCGACCCGGCGGCGGCCGCCCGCTTCCGCAACCGGCATCTCGGGTTCGTCTTCCAGCTGCACCACCTCCTGCCGCAGTGCACCGTGCTGGAGAACGTCCTCGTGCCGCGGCTGGCCGGCGGCTGGACGGAGGACGCCACCACCACCCGCGCGCGGGCCGAGGCGTTGCTCAGCGAGGTCGGCCTGCAGGATCGGCTCGACCATCGGCCCTACCAGCTTTCGGGCGGCGAACAGCTCCGCGTGGCGATCGCGCGGGCCCTGATCAATCAACCCGCGGTGATTTTGGCCGACGAGCCCACGGGCTCCCTCGATCCGGCGACCGGCGAGCGCATCGCGGACCTGCTCCTGCGCCAGACCGCGGGCAAGGC
>SYDD01000116.1 GCA_005786775.1 Opitutaceae bacterium | reverse complement strand
GTGCCGACGCTGGGCCGGCCGAAGGCGATATCACCGGTGCGGGTGCCGCCGGTGACGGCCGCGCGGACGGCGGCCTCGATGCGTCGCGCCGGGGCCTCGAGGCCGAAGCTGAACCGCAGCATCAAGGCGACCGAGAGAATCTGCGCGCAGGGATTGGCGATACCCTTGCCCGCGATGTCGGGGGCCGTACCGCCCGCGGGCTCGTACAGGCCGAATGGCAACCCCAGCGAGTTACGGCCGGCGCCGAGCGAGGCGGAGGAGAGCATCCCGAGGGAGCCGCAGATCACCGCCATCTCGTCGGAGAGGATATCGCCGAACATGTTCTCGGTTACGAAGACGTCGAACTGGTTCGGATCCCGGGCCAGCTGCATCGCCGCGTTGTCAACGTACATGTGGCTCAGGGTGATGTCCGGGGCGTGGCGGGCCACGTACTCGGTCGCGGTGCGGCGCCAGAGCACGGAGGTCTCGAGTACGTTGGCCTTGTCCACCGAGCAGAGCTTCTTCCGGCGGCCGCGGGCGGCGGTGATGGCGACGTCGAGGATGCGTTCGATTTCCGACCGGCGGTACACCATCGTGTCCACGGCCTGCACGTCCCCGTCGGGCAGGGTGGTAGTCGCCTTGGGCTGGCCGAAGTAGAGGCCGCCGGTGAGCTCCCGGATGCAGACGATATCGATGCCTTGCGGAATGCGCTCGGATTTGAGCGGGGAGGCGTCGGTCAGCTCGCGATAAAGCAGCCCCGGGCGCAGGTTGGCGAACAGCGTGAAATGCTTGCGCAGCGGGAGGAGGGCGGCGCGCTCCGGCTGCTCCTTGGGCGGCAGGTTTTCCCACTTGGGCCCGCCGACCGAGCCGAATAGGATGGCATCCGCGGCTTCGCACCGCCGCAGCGTGGAGTCGGGGAGGGCCTTGCCGTGGCGGTCGATACCCGCGCCGCCGACGTCGGCCTCCTCGTAGTCGAGCGTGAGGTTTTCCTGGTGGGCGACGTGGGCGAGCACCCGGAGGGCCTCGGACATCACTTCCGGACCGATGTAGTCCCCGGCGAGAACGGCGAACTTGAGCGTGGGCATACGAGGTTCGAGGGTGTCGGAGCGGCCGCGCTGGAAGCAACCAAAAGCTCGTCCGGGCTGGCGCCCGTGCGCGGTCGCCCGGGAGTGTTCAAGTCGTCCGCGTGCCGCCCGCCGCAATGCGCCGGCTGCGGAGGATCAGAACTACCCCGGCGAGCGCGAGGAAGAGGGAGTAGAAAGTGCCGCGGCTGAGGCCCAGTAGCAGCGAGGCGTCCGGCTCGCGGAAGAGTTCCCCGATCACGCGGGCGCAGGCGTAGCCGAGCAGAAACTCCCCGCTCAGGCGGCCTGGGCCGAGAGATTCTGGCCGCCCCCGCCAGAACCGCCACTGGAGGTAAAGGAAGAGGAGTAGGCCCTCGAGCACGGCTTGATATAGTTGGGAGGGATGGCGCGGGAAGGGCCGTAGGAGCTGGCGGTCGAACTCGTTGCCCGGGAAAATCACCGCCCAGGGGACGTTCGTGACGCGGCCCACCAGCTCGCCGTTGATGAAGTTGGCGATCCGGCCGAGGCACAGGCCAGCCGGCACGGTGGTCACCACGAGATCCGCCGCGCCGAGCAGGGAGCCGCGGTGGCGTCGGCTCCACCAAGCGAGCGCGAGGAGCACCCCGACGAAGGCGCCGTGGCTCGCCATCCCGCCTTCCCAGAGGCGGAGCAGATCGACGGGGGAGTGCCGCAGCACGTCGGGACGGTAGAGCACGAAATAACCCAAGCGTCCGCCCAGCAGTACGCCAAGTACGAGAGCGGTGATGAGGTCGGAGATGGCCCCGGGACCGTAAGGCGAGCGACCACGGCGGTTATAGAGGAGCAGCAGGCCGGCGGCGGCCGCGAAGCCGAGCAGGTAGGCGAGCCCGTAGTAGCGGACGCCGAAGTGCTCCGAGAAGCGGATCAGAAACGGATCCAGGTCGTGGACCCAGTACGCGCGCGGCATCCCGGCATCTGGGCCGGCACGGCGCGGCGAGGCGATGCGAAAACGAACTGCGCGGCCAGGGGCGCCGGGGCTCAGCGGAGCGCGGGCGCCGGGACCCAGACGCCGCCGAAGAGCAGCCACGCGAGCAGCAGGGTCCAAACCACGTTGAAGGCCTGCGCGCCGAGGAAGGCGAACGCCGGGCGCCCGCCGCCGAGACCCACCAGGTCGCGGAAGCGCGACTCGAGCCCGATCGATACGAAGGCGAGGGCAAACCAGGCGTTACGCAGCCCAGCAAGGGTGCCCTTGGCCTCCTTCACTCGCGCGGGCTCGAGCAGGAAGGAGAACACGAGGGAGGCGGCGATGAAGCCGATCAGGAACTTGGGGAAACGATCCCAGATCACCGCCACGCCCACCCGCGGGCCGCTCCCGCTCGCTTGCCCGCGTAGGCTCCACCAGAGGGAAAGGAGGAATGCGGCGACCCCCAGCAGGACGTTCTGGGAGAACTTTACGATGACGCCCGCCTTCATCGCCGGCTCGCTGATCAGGGCGCCGGCCGCGACCACGGAGCCGCTCGTGTCGAGCGTGCCGCCCAGCCACGCTCCCGCCACAAGCTCGTCCAATCCCCAGTGCTTTGCCGCCCAAGGCATCAGCACCATCATTGGCACCGCGCAGAGCAGTACGAGGGTAGTGATGTAGGAAAGTTTCCTTCGGTCGCCCTGGATCGCCCCGCACGCTGCAATCGCGGCGGAGACTCCGCAGATGGAGACGGCGGTCGACAGCATCGCCGCGAATTCGTCGTCCACACGCAGCCGCCGCGCCAGCCAGAAGGCAAACGCCCACACCGCCGCCACCACGAGGACCGCCTGCACGAGGCCGAGGGCGCCTGCCTGCAGGATCTCCTGGAAGAGGAGCGAGGAGCCTAAAATCACGAGCCCCGTTTTAATATAGAACTCGGTCCGAACCGCCGGCGCCAGCCATGCGGGGACGCCCATCGTGTTGCTGACGAGGAGCCCGAGGCAGAGGCCGAAGATCACATGCTCTAGGCCCACCGCCTCGATTGCGGCGTGGCCGGCGAGCACCTGTGCCGCCATCGCGAGGCTGAAAATCACAACGAAGCCGGGCAGCAGCCGCCGCCAAGACAGGCCGGTTCCGGCCAAAGCCAGCGCGGAGCAGCCCAGCAGGAGGGCGCCCAGCGTGGCCAGCTTCAGGAGGTTCGGTGCGGCCAGCAACTGGGCTGCTCCCGAGGCGCCGCCCCATTTAAGCAGCGGTAGCGCCGGACGCCATGCGAGCGTCGCCACCGCGAGGACCACCCCGCCGGTGACGACGGCCAGCCAGTCCTCGTTCGCCCACCAGGGCTTGCGCTCGGGGGGACTGGACATCCTGTCAGTCGACGAGCACCTCGCAAATGGTCCAGGGCGCCTCCGCCCGCGCCGTCACGTTGCGCACGATCACGTAGCGCCCACGGGTGCCGGCCGGAAACTTCAGCACGGTGCGGTTGCGCTGTCCCTTCCCCGAAAGCACGACGGGCCCGGGAACCGCTGGATCATTGGTGACGTGCACCTCGTACTGCTCCGGGAATTCCCCCGCCCGCCCCGATTGATCAAAGGCGAGTTCGCGCAGCGGCCGCGCGACGCGGAAGTCGAGTTCCAGCCACTCCTCGCCGAGCGCCGGGGTGCTCCAGCGGCTCGAGGTCTTGCCATCAAACAGGTTTCCGAGCCCGGAGGCTTGGGAGGAGCGGGCGCGGGGCCGCCCGGCCAGGTTGGCCTGGATCACCTCCGCGGCGTAGGTGGCCTCCGCGCCCAGGAACGGATCAGAACGCAGATCTTCCGCATATTTCAGGGCGGTAGGATCATTCGCACGCGCCAGCAGTCGCAGAAGATGCAAATCATCCTCCTGTGAGCCCGCTTGCATCAAACGGCGCAGCAGGGCGGTTGTACCGGGAGTCCACGCGGCGCGGTCTCGTTCCAATGCCTGGCGCCCGGCCACCACGGCGGCGGTCTTGATCTCCGGGGTGCGGGCATGCTCGGCCGCGGCTGCAAGGCCAGGCAGGCTGGTGGCGTCGGTCCAGCGGCCCAGCGTCTCCACCGCGGCCTTCGCGAGCG
>SYDD01000115.1 GCA_005786775.1 Opitutaceae bacterium | reverse complement strand
GCGAAGTTCCCCTTGCCGTCGCGCCCGTGCTGCTTGTACGCGAGCACGGCGAGATCGCGGCACTCGATCCACGAGTCGGTCTCATCGGCGAACTCGCGGTTGGCGGTCGCGTTGAAGGCGAGCAGCGCGGGCAGCAGCGGCGTCAGCACCTGCCACGGGCGCCGCGGGTGGGTGTGGCGCTCGAGGGCCGCGAAGAGCGCCAGCGCCCAGGCGGTGCCGCTGAGGACATAGTAACGCGAAAACACCTGGCCGCCCGACTCCGCCGCGCGCCCCACGGCGATGAGGCCGGCCGCGGCGATCAGGCCGAGCGCGAGGAACACCGCGATCCGCTCGCGCCGCAGGCCCCCGCGGGCCGCGCCGTAGGCCAGCACCGACAGCAGACCCGCGCCCAGCCACGGCGCCCACCGCTGCGAGTCCAGGGCCGGCACCGCGCCCAGAATCGAGAGCCAGTAATGCAGGATTCGCAGGATGCCCTCCGGCCCGAACGTGACGAAGGATTGCGAGGGGTTGAGCTTGAAGCCGGTGAAGTAGGTCCCGACCACGATCACCGAAAGCGCCAGCCAGGGCAGGAACCCGCGGCGCCCCCGCGTCAGGAACAGCAGGAGCGCCCCCAGTGGCCAGATGACCAGGCCGTGGGCCAGGGTGTAGGTGGCCGCGGTGCCGGCGAAGCCCGCCGCGACCAGCGCCGCCGTGCTGCCCCGCGTGAGCGCCACGACCGCGGCGCCAAGGAGAAACACCACCGTGAAGTGGTCGATCGAGGCGCCCGACCAGAGGAAGTTCTCGTAGTGCTCGAGCTGGAACAGCAGGAACGCCAGCAGCACCGCCAGCCGCACCCCGCGCGCCGCCGTGCCCGCGGTCGCCGCGAGCAGCACCACCAGCGCGATCAGGCTGCCCACGCCGATCCGGCCGACCACCCCGAAGTCGATCGTCCCGGTGGTCCAGTAGAGCCCCGCGAACAGCAGCCGGCTGGTCACCATCCGGTGCTCGTTGTTGATCGCGAACAGATCCGTGAGGAAACCGCCGAGCGGCTGCCCCTCGTGCAGCTTGATCACCAGCCGCAGCGCGGTGTCGAACTCGTCCCAATAGACGATGTTCAACCGCCCCGGCGCGGACCGCTCGAGGACGTACGCCAACGGCAGCAGCGCCAAACCGGCCAGAGCGAAAAGCACCAGGCGCCGGCGCCAAATCTCCGGCAACCGGGCCCACCGTCCGCCGCGCCGGGGCGTGACGCCCCCCACGGGGACGGGACCGGAGGCGGCGGGGGTGGTCATCAAGGTGGGCCGGGAACCGCGCGGGCCGCGGGCGGAGTGGGGCCAAGGTGGGTCCACGGGCGGGACGGGCAAGGCGGATTTGCCGCCACGCGCCTTACGATTTTGTCACCGTGCCCCCCGCCGCGGGCCCGCCCGCTCCGGGCTTGGAGCCGGCCGCGGACCTGCCACGCTGGCCGAATGATGCAACGGCGCCGCTTCCTCCACTCGGGCCTCGCCGCGGGCCTCGCGACCACCGTCCGCCCCCTCCGTGCGGGCGATCCCGCGGGCCGCCGCTTCCGCACCGCCCTGATCGGGGCCGGCTGGTGGGGTGGCAACGTCCTCGCCGAGGCGGTCGCCAGCGGCGCCTGCGAGATCGTCGGCCTCTGCGACGTCGACGCCCGCGCCCTCGCGGCCACCCGCCGCCGGCTCGGGCCCCTCACCAGCGACGCCCCCCGCGACTACCGCGATTACCGCGAGCTGCTCGCGCGCGAGCGGCCGGAGATCGTCATCGTCACCACCCCCGACCACTGGCACGCGCTGCCCACGATCGCCGCCGTGCAGTCCGGGGCGCACGTGTACGTGGAAAAGCCCACCGCGCACACGATCGGCGAAAGCCGGGCGATGGTCCGGGCGGCGCGCGCGCACAACCGCGTGGTCCAGGTCGGGACCCACCGCCGCGCCTCCCCTCACCTGCAGGCGGCGCGCGAGCTGCTCCGCGGCGGCCTCCTCGGCCCCGTCGGGATGGTCCGCTGCCACCTGAACCTCGGCGGCGGCGCCCCGGAGGAGCCGTTGCCCACGGTGCCGGTGCCCGCCGAGCTCGACTGGGACCTCTGGTGCGGCCCCGCGCCCCTGCGCCCCTTCAACGGCGGCAACCCGCTCCGGCCCGACGAGGGTCCGGGCACCCGCGGCATCCACCCGCGCGGCTTCCGCCAGTACCTCGACTACGCCAACGGCCACCTCGGCGACATCGGCGTCCACTGGTTCGACCAGGTCCTCTGGATCCTCGGGGAAAAGGGCCCGCGCCGCGTCTTCTCGACGGGCGGCCGGCCGATCCGCGGGGCGCCGGTGCTCACGGCCGAGCGGCAGACCAGCGACGCCCCCGACCACCAGGTGGCGCAGTACGCCTTCGAGGGGTTCACGATGACGTGGGAATCGCGCGTCTTCGGCGGCAACGCGGCCGAGCGGGGCGACCCGGCGGCGGCCAACTTCCACGGGCCCAAGGGCACGCTCCACCTCGGTTACCGCGGCGGCTGGACCTTTTACCCGGCCGACGGCGGGACGCCCCGGCAGCAGCCCGCGCGCCTCAACGAGCCCGACGGCCAGAACATCCGCGAGCTCTGGGCGGACTTCCTCGACGCGATCCGCACCGGGCGCCGGCCGCTCAGCGACATCGAGGAGGGCCACCGCGCCTCGGTCTGCTCGCTGCTCGGGATGATCAGCCTCCGCCTCGGCCGCAGCGTCGCGTGGGACCCCGAGCGCGAGGATTTCCCCGGCGACCCCGAGGCCTCCCGCCTGCTGCGCCGCGCCTACCGTGCCGGCTGGACCTACCCGGAGTAACCCGCCCCGGTCCGCGGGCCTGGTCCGCGGCCGGCCTCAGGGCACGAGCGAGAGGAACAGGAACGCGGCGAAGATCACCAGGTGCACCAGCCCCTGCAGGACGTGCGTCCGGCCAGAGGCGAGGGTCAGGCTCGAGACGGCCACCGTGAGGAGCAGCAGCACGAGGTCCTTCGGGGTGATGCCGAGGATCAGCGGCATCCGCAGCCAGAGCGCCGCGAGGGCGACCGCCGGGATGGTCAGGCCGATGCTCGCCAGCGCGGACCCGTAGGCGAGGTTGAAGCTGGTCTGGAGCTGGTTGCCCGCCGCCGCCCGGACCGCCGCGACCGTCTCGGGCAGCAGCACCAGCAGGGCGATCGCGACGCCCAGCGCCGAGGCGGGCGCGCCCGCCGCCGCGAGCGCCGCCTCGATGCCCGGCGAGAGGACCTTGGCGAGGCCCACCACGGCGACCAGCGCCACGACCAGCAGCGCCGCGCTCACCCCCGCGCCGCGGCCCGGCACCCCGGCCCCGGCAGCCGCCTTCGCCGGGGGCGCTTCGCCCGCCGGCAGGAAATGCTCGCGGTGCCGCAGCGTCTGCACCCCCACGTACGCGACCCATAGCAGCAGGGACATCGCCGCCGCGAACGCGAGCTGCGCCCCGGTGTAGGTCGGGCCCGGGGAACTGATCGTGAACGAGGGCAGCACCAGCGTGAGCGTCGTCATCGCGATCAGGGTCGAGAAGGCGGCCTGCGCCCCCGTTGGCCGGAACGCGGGCTCCCCGTGGCGCAGGCTCCCGACGACCACGCAGAGCCCGACCACCCCGTTGCCCACGATCATCAGGGTCGAGAAGATGGTGTCCCGCGCCAGCGCCGCCTGCGCCGCGCCGCCGCCCGCCATCATCGCGACGATCAGGGCCACCTCGATCACGGTCACGGCCAGGGCGAGCACGAGGGTGCCGAACGGCTCGCCGGTCCGGTGCGCGATGTCCTCCGCGTGGTGCACCGCCGCGAGCACGGCGGCGATCAGCGCGGCCGCGCAGAGGAGGCCCGTCAGCCAGCCGCCCGGCAGCAGGAGGGCCAGGCCCAGCACGGCCAGCGCCGCGGGCGGCGCGCACAGATTCCAGCGGTCCGGTCCGGGGGATGACATTGGGAAAGTCAGCGCGCCGCGGGGCCGCCCCGCAGGTGGTGGTCGAGGAACTCCCGGCTCCGGCGCCGCTCGTCGGGCCGGTCGAAGCCGTGCCCCGCGCCCTCGACCCGCACCAGCTCGTGCCGCGCGCCGACCCGCCGCGCCGCGGCGTCGAATTCCTCCGCCTGCGCGATCGGCACCACGCCGTCCGCCGTGCCGTGCACGGTCAGAAGCGGCGGATCGTCGGCGGTCAGGTGGGTGAGCGGGGAGGCCGCCCGCGCGATTTCCGTGCGTTCCTCCAGCGCCCCGCCGAACAGCTGGCGCAGCCGCCCGGCGAGCGCCTCCGCCTGGGCGGGTGCCGAGCGCGCCGCCGGTTCCGCGAGGAAATTGAGGCGCCCGAAGCGGTTCAGGACGCAGGTGACGCGGGTATCGACACCGGGATGTTCACCGACCGATCCCTCCAGCGCCGGGTCGCCACCGCTGGTCCCGAGCAGGGTTGCCAGGGTCCCGCCCGCCGAAGTCCCGACGACCGCGATCCGGCCGGCGTCCAGCCCGAGG
>SYDD01000114.1 GCA_005786775.1 Opitutaceae bacterium | reverse complement strand
TGCCGTGGCTGACCTCGGTGGTGGTGGCGGTCGCCAACGTGATGCGTGAAAACTTGCTCGGCGTGATCGTCTCCTTAGCGGTGGCGGGTACCGCCTTCTGGCTCTTCAAGCGCTCCCATTTTGGCACGCGCGTCCTGCACTGGATTGTGCTGCGAGTACCGGTATTGGGCGACTTGTTGCTCAAGGCGGCCATCGCCCGCTTCACCCGCACCTTCGGCACCCTCTTAGCTTCCGGCGTGCCGATCCTGCAGGCCCTCACCATCACTCGCGAGACCAGCGGTAACGTCCACATCGCAGACGCGATCAACGTGGTGCACGATCGGGTCAAGGAGGGCGACAGCGTGGCTAAGCCGCTCGAGTCGACCAAGATCTTCCCCGGGATGGTCACCAGCATGATCGAGGTAGGCGAGGAGACCGGGGCGTTGCCGGATATGCTGACCCGGATCGCGGACAACTACGACGAGGAGGTGGACAACGCGGTCGCGGCGCTGACCTCCATCATCGAGCCGGTGATGATCGTCTTTATGGCGGTCGGGGTGGGCATCATCGTGATCGCGATGTTCCTGCCGATGATCGAGCTGATCAAGAGCCTGAGCGCCTGAGCCCCGGTGAAATACGCGATCTGCAACGAGATCTTCCAGGGCTGGCGGCTAGAGGACGTGTTCGCGCACTGCGCGCGGCTCGGGTATGACGGGGTGGAGATCGCCCCGTTCACCCTCGCGCGGGACGTGCGGCAGATCCCGGCGGCCGAGCGGGCGCGGATCCGGGCGGCGGCGGCCGCGGCGGGCATCGGCATCGCGGGCATCCACTGGGTGCTGGTGCAGACCGAGGGCCTTCACCTGACCTCGCCCGACCTGGCGACGCGGGAGCGCACCGCGGACTATTTCCGGGAACTGGTGGCCTTTGGCGCGGATCTCGGGGCGCCGGTGATGGTGGTCGGTTCGCCGAAGCAGCGGAGTCTCGCCGCGGGAGTGACGCTGGAGCAGGGCTGGCGCTGGGCGCAGGATGTCTTCCGGCCCGCGACGCGGTTGGCGGAGGAGCGCGGGTTCACGATCTGCCTGGAACCGTTGCCGGCGGAGGACACCAATTTCATCAACACGGCGGCGGAGGCGGTGCGGTTCGCCCGGGAGATGGCCTCCCCCGCGTTCCGGGTGATCCTCGACGTCCGGGCGATGAGCCACGAGGTGCGGCCGGTGGCGGATATCCTCCGGGCCTCCCGGGGGAAGTTCGCGCACCTGCACGCCAATGACCGCAACCTGAAGGGTCCCGGGTTCGGCGAGACCGATTACGTCCCGATCGCCGCCGCGCTGCGGGAGACCGGCTACGACGGCACCGTGTCGGTGGAAGTGTTCTCCTTCGAGGAGGGGCCGGAGGCGATCGCGGCGCGCAGCCTCGAGCACCTGCGGCGGCACTTGGGGCCGGGTCAGGGCGCGGGCGGAAGGTAAGCCTGCCGCAGGGCGGCGGCGACGTTCGGCGGCACGAACTTCTGCACATCGCCGCCGAAGCGGGCCACCTGCTTCACCAAGGAGGAGCTGGTGTAGCTGAACTCCTCGTTCGGCATCACGAACAGCGTCTCGAGGCGCGGCTGCAGGTGGCGGTTCATCAGGGCCATGTTGAACTCGAACTCGAAGTCCGAGAGCGCCCGGAGGCCGCGGATGATGGCGTCGGCCTGGTTGGCCATGCAGAACTCCACCAGAAGGCCGTGGAAGGTCGTGACGGTCACGTTCGGCAGCGCGGCGAGGTTCGGCTGGATCATCTCCATCCGCTGTTCGGCGGTGAAGAGGAGTGATTTCCCCGCGGCGCCCCCGGCGGCGATGGCCACGGTGACGCGGTCGAACAGGCGCGCCGCCCGGGAAAGTACGTCGAGATGGCCGTAGGTGATCGGATCGAAGGTGCCGGGGTAGATGCAATGGCGCATGGCGGGGGAGGGAAGGGGTTCAGCGGCCGGGCAACTTGAAGCGGACGACCGCGTCGCCCTCGGGGGGGGCCGCGGCAGGCGCGGGCGGTTTGAGAGCGGGCTGGACCGGCACGTCCCCCGGAGTCGGCGGCGGCAGCGCGAGGAAACCCTTCTCCAGCAGCTCCGCGATCTTGATGTCCCGGGTCTTGCTGTCCGGGGAGCCCATCGTGACAACGATCACGCGTCGTCCGTTGCGGAACGCGGTGGCGGCCAGGCAGAAGCCGGCGCCGCGGGTGAAACCGGTCTTCAGGCCGTCCACGCCGGCGACCTTCCCCAGCAGGTGATTGTGATTCACCATGTCGATCCGCTTGGGTCCGGGGCGGAAGGTGCGCTGCTTGACCGAGGTGTAGGCGAGGATGTTGGTCTGCCGGATCAGTTGGAGGCTGAGGGTGGCCAGGTCACGCGGGGAGGTGAGGTCGCCGTCCTCGATCCGACGGCTGGAGGGCGGGAGCCCGTGGGGCGAGCGGAAGCGGGTCTGGGTCATGCCCAGCTCGCGAGCGCGGGTATTCATCAGCTCGACGAAGGCCTCGCGGGACCCGGCGAGTTGCACCGCGAGTGCGACCGCGGCGTCATTGGCGGAGGCGATCATGAGCGCGTGGAGGAGGTCCTCGACGGGGAAGACCTCCTTCTCCGCGAGGTAGACCTGGGAACCGCCCGTACGGGCCGCTTCCGCGGTGGTGGTCACGGGGGTCTGCAGGGTCAGGTCGCCCCGGCGCAGGCGGTCGTGGACGATCAGGAAGGTCATCAGCTTGGCCACGCTAGCGGGCGGACCTTGGAAGTCGGCGCGGTCTGCCAGGAGAGTACGGCCGCTGCCGGCGTCGAGGACGATCGCGCCCTTGTAGGCGGTGGCGTCGGGGGCTACGTCCTGCGGCCGGGTGGGGGCGGAACGCCGGGTCTCGGCGGCGCGCGTGGCCCAAGGCACCGCGGCGCTGAGGAGCAGCTGCAGGCAGGAGCGACGGGACAGGGACATGGCGCGAGGAAGGCCAAATTGGCCGGGGCGGCGAGCCGAATTCCGGCGCGCCGCAGCGGGGACTTGCGCCCGTCGCGCGC
>SYDD01000113.1 GCA_005786775.1 Opitutaceae bacterium | reverse complement strand
GCCGCCGCGCCCGCCGCGGGCGCCAAGCCGGCCGCCGCACCGGCCAAGAAGTAATCCTTCCGCAGGTTCGCGGCCGTCCCCGCCAAGGGGCCGACCGCTCAGTTCGAAGTTCTTTGAGTCATGTTCCACTCGCTCGTCGTTGGCCTCGGCAATCCAGGCCGCGAATACCGCGATACCCGTCACAACCTAGGCTGGAAGGTGCTCGATACCCTTGCCGCCCGGGAACGTCTCGAATGGCGCCCCGCGCCCCAGTTTCGTGCAGAGCTCGCTCGCTGGGATCGTCCCGGGGCGCCGGCATGCTGGCTGGTCAAGCCGCAGACGTTCATGAACGCCAGCGGTGAGTCCGTCGGCCCTCTAGCCCGCTACCACCGGATCCCCGCCGCGGAGATCGTGGCCGTTTACGACGATCTCACCCTCGACCTCGGCCTCATTAAGGTTTCAGTCAGCGGCGGCTCCGCCGGTCACAATGGAGTTGCCAGCCTTGTCCAGCACCTCGACGGACCTTTTGTCCGCTACCGTCTGGGCATCGGCCCCCGCGAGCCCACGGCGATGGAACTGACCGACTTTGTCCTCGGAACCTTCACCCCCGACCAATCCATCCTCGTTTCCCAGCGTCTGCCGCATTTCCTCCAAGGCCTCGACCTCCTGCTCACTCAGGGCGTCGACGCCGCCATGAACCAACTCAACCGCCGAGATCCCAAATGAACCCGTCCCACCGCAGCTACCACGCCTCCTTCATCCTCGACAACCGGGGCAAGGAGGAGACCGTCGACCAGATCGTCGAGGGCATCAAGAAGGTCATCACCGAGATCAAGGGTGAGGTCGCCACCGTTGAGAACATCGGGCGCAAGGACTTCGTCCGCGTGACCGACCGCAAGTTCACGGGCGCCCACTACGTGCACATCGACTTCTCCGGCCCTGCTGAGGCGCCGGCCGCACTGCGGGAAAAGCTGCGCCTGAACGGCAGCGTCTACCGTACCTTCATTCAGAACGCCTGAGGCACCCCTCGCCGCCATGCCCGCGCTCAACAAGGTCCTGCTGATGGGGAACCTTACCCGCGACCCCGAGTTGCGAGTCACCCCCAAAGGCACCCCGATCTGCCAGTTCGCTCTCGCGATCAACCGGCAGTTTAAGATGGAATCTGGGGAGAGCCGCGAGGAGGTCATCTACGTCGACGTCGAGGCCTGGGGCAAGCAAGGCGAGACCATCGCCAAGTATTGCACTAAGGGCCGTCCCCTGTACGTCGAGGGCCGCCTCAAACTCGACCAGTGGGAAGACAAGAACACTAAGGAGAAGCGCAGCCGAATGAAAGTTGTGCTGGAGCAATTCCAGTTCCTGGGTGATGGCCGGAGCGGCGGCACTCCTGCCGGCGCTGGCGAGGCCCCGTCCGCCGCCTCTCCCGAACGTTTTTCCCCGCCCCCGCGGGCTTCCTCCCCGAAACCCGCCACAACGGAGAACCTCGACGAGGACGTTCCCTTCTGAACGTCCTTATTTACCCATCGGTGCGGATCCGCTCGCGGGTCCGTCGGCGGAGATCCCCGCCACGAAACCAATCCTAAATTAACCCTCATCCTACCAAGAACATGGCCTCCAAAGAAGTGCTCCTCGTCAAACCCGTCGAAGGTCTCGGCGGCGAAGGCGACCAAGTCAAAGTCCGCGCCGGTTACGCCCGCAATTATTTGCTGCCCCGCAAGATCGCGGTGTCCCTGACCTCCGCCAACCGCAAGCAGGTCGACGCCCTGAAGAAGCGTCGTGCCGAGCGTGAGCAGGCGGAGCTCTCCGGGGCCCAGGAACTCGCGCGCAAGCTCGAGAAGACCTCGCTGGCCTTCGTGGTCAAGACGGGTGAGGGTGGCCGGATGTTCGGCGCCATCACGGCGCAGGATGTCCAAGAGAAGCTGGCCGCCGCCGGCTTCACCCTCGATCGCAAGAAGGTGCATCTCTTCACCCCGGTGAAGACTCTGGGCCAGCACACCGTCAAGATCCGGCTTCACGCGGACGTCTCGGTGGATGTGGCATTCGACGTTGTCTCCGAGAACCCCATCGAGTCCGCCGCCCCGGTGGCTGAACCCGCGGGAGAAAGGTCGGAGAAGCGTTCCGACCGCCAGCGCAAGGAGGCTTCCGCCTAACCCCTGCCGCTCCGGCACCTAGGGCCGCGTCCACCTTCCGGAGGACGCGGCTTTCGTCTTGCCGTGAACGGAATGTGAGCAAGGAGGGATTGCCGCGGCGCCCCGGGCCCGCTTTTTCCCGCACTGCTCGCCCGATGCCTTCCAGCGAGAGTTCCCCGCCCAACCGCCCGACGCCTGCCGGGCGAGTGCTCCCGCACAGCCTAGAGGCCGAGGAGCACCTCCTTTCCTGCTGCTTGCTGGACGGCGCGGACATCGTGGCCCGCTGCCTTGAGTCCAAGATCGAGCCCCGTTCCTTTTATGACCCTAAGCACGGGGTCATTTTCGCTTGTCTGCTGGAACTGTATAACCGGCAGGCCCCGATCGACGTCGCGATTGTCGCGGAGGAACTCAAGACGACCAAGCAGCTCGATCAGATCGGCGGCTACGCTTTCCTGGCCCAGGTCAGCAGCCGAATCCCGACCACCGCCCAGGCGGAGTATTTTATCGAGAAGGTCAGGGAGCAATCGCTGTTACGCGACCTCATTCGCTCCGCCACGGGGGCCATCGAAGACTGCTATGGATTTACCGGCGGGATCGAAGAGTTTGTCGATCAGATCGAACAAAAACTCTTCAGCGTCACCCAGAGCCGGGTAACCGAAAGCGCCAAGCAGATGCGGGAACCCACTCGGGAGGCGATGAATGTCATCACCCGGATGATGATGAAGAAGGGGGAGCTGACCGGCGTCTCCTCCGGATTCAAGGATCTCGATGCACTCCTCTGGGGATTTCAGCGCAATGACATGATCGTCCTCGCGGCTCGGCCATCGATGGGCAAGACGTCCCTAGCACTCAACTTCGCCGAGGCCGCCGCGATGCCTCGTAAGGTCGGTCAACCGGCCGCTCCGGTCTTGGTCTTCTCCCTCGAAATGGGCGCCGCCCAGCTCGCCCTGCGCATGCTCTGCTCGCGCGCCCGGGTAAATATGAAGCTACTGCGGGACGGCCTCCTGTCGAAGAACGGCGACGAGCAGAATCGGTTGGTCGCCGCGGCGGACGAGTTCTCCAAGGCGCCCATCTTCATCGACGATTCCAGCGCGCTATCCATCATGCAGTTGCGAGCGAAAGCGCGGCGGCTACACGCTCGTACCCCCCTCGGGTTCATCGTGGTCGACTACCTTCAACTTCTGAGCCCGACCGACCCCAAGGTGCCCCGCGAGCAACAGGTGGCCGAAGCGTCCCGCGGATTAAAGGCCCTCGCGAAGGAACTTGAGGTGCCGGTGCTGGTATTATCTCAGCTCAACCGCGCCTCAGAAAAGGACAACCGCACCCCCAAGCTCTCCGACCTTCGTGAATCCGGCTCAATCGAACAGGACGCTGACGTGGTGCTTATGCTCGCTCGGCCGAAGGATGCGGACGAGAAATTCCAAGTAGCGTCGGATTCGGCCGAGTTAATCGTTGCAAAGCAGCGAAATGGGCCGGTAGGAGAATTGAAGCTCACGTTCCTGAGGGACATCACACGCTTTGAAAACTTTCACCAGTAACCCCTTCAGCGGGTTCCTTCGCGGTTTTATCCCTTTGCTGCTCTGCGTCTTGGCCGGGCTCACGCCGGCCTCGGCCCAGTTGGCCGCCCCGCCGACTCAGCGCCAGTTGCAGGCCCCGGCTTTCAAGGTCGGAACCCTCGCGATCAAATTCGTCGGCACGGCCAACGTGAACGAGCAGGTGGTGCGCGCGAATATGCAAATCCGGGAGGCCGGCGAGTTCGATGAGGTCATCCTCGATCGTGACATCCGCTCCCTGTACCGCACCGGGCTGTTCGAGTTCATCGAGGTCAAACAGGAGCAGGTCGATGCCCAGACCTTCAACCTGGTAGTCGAGGTGACCCCCAAGTTCCGCGTCCTCGCCGTCCGCTTCGAGGGGAACAGCAAGATGAAGTCGACGCGCCTCGAGAAAGAGGTGAAGGTCAAGCCGAACCAGGCCCTCGACGAGCGCCAGATTAAGGAGGATGCCGAGAAGCTGCGGGAGTACTACCAGAAGGCCGGCTATAACCAGGTCTCGATCAACTACGCCGTCGAACGCGACCGGGTAGGCGGCTTCGGGACCGTGATCTTTAAGGTCAAGGAAGGCGAGAAGGTCAAAATCGCCGACATCAAGTTCGTCGGGAACAAATCCGTGACCACCCGCAAGTTGCGGGGCGCGATGGAGACCAAGAAATGGTGGCTGTTCTCGTGGCTTACCGGCTCCGGGCGATTCAAGGACGACCAGTTCGAGGATGACCTCGACAAGCTGCGGGATCTCTACCGGGAACTGGGTTTCCTCGACGTCGAGATCCCCCAGGACAAAGTCCAGTTTAACTACCCTGGCGGGGAGCGGCTTGAGCTGGTAGTGCAGATCAACGAGGGTCGCCAGTACCGCGTGGGCGAGGTCACCTTCACGGGCAACAAACTGTTCAACTCCGCCCTGCTCAAACGGGTGGTCCGCCAAAAGACCGGGGTGGTGTTCGTGCCCTCCAAGCTGGACAAGGACGTCGAGCGCCTGGACGACTTCTACGGCAAGGATGGCTACCTGGACACGCGCGTGCGGCTGAACCGCAAGCCGAACGTTACCACGGGCGCCATCGACGTGGAGTATGTCGTCAACGAGGGCGAGAAGTTCAGCGTCGAGTCCATCGTAATCGAGGGTAACACGAAGACCAAGAGCACGGTTATTCTGCGTGAGCTGGTGCTCGGCCCGGGCGATGTCTTCAGCACCGTCCTGATGAAGATCAGCCAACTCCGGCTGGAGAATACCCGCTTCTTCGAGAACGTCACGGTAAACCACCAAGAGACGAACATCCCCGGCCGGCGGAATATGCGGATCGCCCTGCAGGAGGGCCGGACGGGCAATTTGACCTTCGGTGCAGGCTTCTCCTCCTTGGAGCGCGCCACGCTCTTCGCCGAGGTTTCCCAAGCCAACTTCGACCTCTTCAACCGCCGCTCCTTCTTTCAGGGCGACGGTCAGAAGTTCCGCCTGCGGATGCAGCTTGGCTCCCTCTCCAGCGAGGTGGTGCTCTCCTTTGAGGAGCCTTGGTTGTTCCAGCGGCAGCTCGGCCTCGGCTTCAGCGTCTTCCGCACGAGCTCCGAGTACAACAGTACTTTTTACAGCCAGATCCAGACCGGCTTCGAGGTCTACCTCCGCAAGCACCTCTTCGAGCTCTGGAACGGGCGTCTGTCCTACACCTACGAGATCTTCGACATCCGTGATATCTCACCGAGCGCCTCCGCGATCATCCGGGCGCTCGAAGGCGCTAACGCTTCCTCCAGCATCGGACTCCAGCTGGAGCGCGACACGCGCGACAAGATCATCAACACGACGGCGGGCAACCGCGTTGAGGTGAACGCCCGTTTCGCCGGCGGCCCCTTAGGCGGCAGTAAGATCAACAACAACTACAGCATCGAGTTCCGCGGTTCCCAGTTCTTCCCGGTCTTCGAGACGCAGACCCAGGTGCTGAGCCTGATCGCTCGGGGCGGGGTGATCCAGAACTTCGGCGATTCCAACGACGTACCGTACTACAACAAATGGTACCTCGGCGGCCCCACGACCCTCCGCGGCTTCGAGTTCCGCGAGGTCGCCCCGCGGGACCAGTTCAACGAGCCGATCGGAGGTAAGACCTACGGTTTCTTCAGTGCCGAATACTCCCTCGATATCGTCAGCCCGATCCGCTTCGCGCTGTTCTACGATGCCGGCTTCGTGAACCGGGGCGCCTACGACTTCAATGTCGCCCGCTACCACGACAACTTCGGCTTCGGCCTGCGGCTCTTCGTGGCCGGGGCCCCCCTCAGCCTCGACTTCGGCATCCCCATCACCGGGGACGAGCTGAGCAAGAAGGGGAACCAGTTCAATTTTTCCTTTGGCACGCGGTTCTGATTGTGTTCGCGTCTCCCTTTAGCTCCCACCTGAACCCATGAAGCATTCCCTGAAGTCCCTCACCGCGCTGGCGGTCCTCGGTCTGGCAGCCCTCCCGGCCTCTGCCCAGCCGGCGCTCAAGATCGCCGTTGTCGATATGGCGAAGCTGTACGACACCCACTACAAGACGGTCGAGCAGAACGCCAAGATCCAGGCGGACGACCAGAAGGCCCAAGAGGAAGTCGAGCGGATGAACAAGGAGGGCAACGCCCTCGTTGAGGAGTACAAGAACCTCTCCGAGCAGGCCAACAGCCCCGCGCTCTCGACCGAGGCGAAGTCCAAGGCCCAGAATGAGGCCCAGAAGAAGCTGGAGCAGATCCAGAACAAGCAGCGCGAGGTCCAGACCTTCATCCAGAACACCCGTAACTCCCTCGGCCAACGCCTGAACACGTTCCGCGGGTTGATGCTCGAGGAAATCGCCAAGGTCGCCACTGAGCTGGCCAAGAAGCGCGGCGCTACGCTGCTGTTAGATAAGGCGGGCCCGACCGCGATCGGGATTTCCAACGTTCTGTATTCCGACGCCGGCTATGATCTCACCGAGGAGGTCGCCAAGGAGGTCAACAAGGACAAGCCGGTGGGTGCCCCGAGCGCTCCTGCCGCGCCGGCCGCCGCTCCCGCTGCCGGCGCCGCCCCCGCGGTCTCCGTCCCGGGCCTGTCCCCCAAGAAGTAAGCTTCCGCGGTCCCGCGTGGCGACCCCGCCCCTCTCCGGGCGGGGTTTTTTCTTGCTCCCGCCTCACCACGCCCTGCCAGTCTGCCACTGCTCCCGCCCCGCCCGCACGCCGCGATGAACCTGAATCTCCGCCCGGACGAACTCGCCTCGCTCTGCCAAGCCCAGGCCCGGCGTGGCTCCTGCCCGATCCCGATCACCGGCATCGCCACCCTCACGGAGGCGGCTCCCGGGGACCTCTCCTTCCTCGGCAATGCCCGCTACAAGGGTGAAGTCCCGGGCTCCCGCGCGTCCGTGATCCTGGTTCCCGCCGACTACGCGGGCTCGCCGGGACCGGATCAGGAGCTACTGGTCGTGGCCAATCCGTCCGCTGCCCTGGCCTCCGTCTGTGCCCGGTTGGAGCAGCAGCTCTGGCCGCGGCCGGCCCCCGGAGTTCATCCCACTGCGGTCGTTGGTCGAGGCGTTCAGATTGCGCCCTCCGCGACGGTCGGGCCCCTTTGTGTTTTGGAGGATGGCGTGCAGGTGGGGGAGGGGGTCCACCTGCAGGCGCAGGTGTTCCTCGGCCGTTTCGCACAAGTCGGCGAGGATTGTTGGCTGGCCCCAGGCGTAGTAGTCACAGCCGAATGCGTGCTCGGACGTCGCGTCCGTCTGCATCCGGGCGTCGTGGTGGGCGCGGATGGCTTCGGCTACGAATTCGTCCAAGACCGCCACGCCAAGGTACCCCAGATTGGCCGAGTGGAGATTGGGGATGACGTGGAGATCGGAGCAAACACGACCCTCGATCGCGCCCGTTTCGGGGCTACGACCATCGGTGAAGGCACCAAGATTGATAACCTGGTCCAGATTGCCCACAACGTCCGGGTGGGCCGGCACTGCATCCTCTGCGCCCAGACCGGGGTCTCCGGCAGCACCGTCATTGAGGACTATGTGGTCCTCGGGGGCCAGGCGGGCGTCGCGGGCCATCTGCGGCTCGGCCGCGGCGCCAAGGTCGGCGGCGGGGCGGCGGTCACTACGGACCTAGAAGCCGGCACATTCGTGAACGGCAGCCCGGCCATCCCCCTGATGCTGGAGCGCCGGATTGCGGTCCTCAAGCAGCGCCTCCCCGAGCTGTTCCGCCGGGTCGAGACCTTGGAAGCCCAACTGGCCCGCGAAAAAGAGCTTCCGCCCGCGGCGGCTCCCGCCAACATCCGCGGCGCATGACCGACTCCCGGCTCAAGATCCTCTCGGGTAATTCGAATCGCGTCCTCGCCGAGGAGATCTGCCGCGCCATCGGCGAGCCGCTGGGCGAGGCGACCGTCACGAGCTTCCCGGACGGCGAGACGTTCGTCAAAATCAACGAGAACGTCCGTGGCAACGACGTCTTCATCATCCAGTCGACGTGCCCCCCGACCAACCACCACCTGGTAGAGTTGCTGATCATGATCGATGCGGCCCGGCGCGCCTCCGCCCAGCGCATCACGGCCGTTCTGCCGTTCTACGGCTATGCGCGCCAGGACCGCAAGGACCAGCCCCGGGTGCCGATCACGGCCAAACTGGTGGCCAACCTGATTGTGGCCGCCGGCGCGAATCGGATTCTCACGATGGATCTGCACAGCCAGCAGATCCAGGGGTTCTTCGACATCCCGGTTGATCACCTGTACGCCTCCCCCGTCTTCTTCGAATACCTGTCGCGCACGAAGCCCGAGAAGTTCGTGGTCTGTTCCCCCGATGTTGGCGGGATGAAGATGGCGGCCGCCTATGCCGATATCCTCGGCGCCGGCCTCGCCCTCGTCGCCAAGAAGCGCAAGAGTGCCACGACGGTCGAGGCGATCAACGTGGTCGGTGATGTCGAGGGCTGCGATGTGCTGCTGGTGGATGACATCACCGAGACCGCCGGCACGCTCTGCGCCGCCGCCAAGATCCTCCGCGCCCACGGCGCCAAGCGGATCCGCGCCGCGGTCAGCCACTGTATCCTGAATGAGGTTTCCGTGGATCGGCTGAAGTCCGGCCTGATCGACGAGTTGATCACGACCAATTCGACCCCGGTCAACACGCTCGGGCTGCCCGTCACCGTCCTCAGCATCGCCAACCTGCTGGGGCAGGCCATCCAGCGGATCAACAGCAACGAGAGCGTGACGGGCCTGTTTCGGGTGAAGGGCTTCTGACCCCGGGATTGTCTCCCGCGGGCTCCGGTGCAAACTGGCGGGATGCTCGTCCCCGCCCTTCGCCTTCTGGCCGCGCTCCTGCTGCTGGCCGGCCCCTTGGCCGCCGGCCAACCCAAGGTCCGCTCCTCCTCGGCACCCCGTCCCTCGCCGCCCGCCGTGCGGATTGACGCCTCCTCGCTGGAGGAAGGCGCGGAACCTGCTCGTCTACGGAGCTACGCGGACGTCATTGAACCGGCCCAGAAGGCCGTCGTCTCGGTCTACTCGACGCGCATCGTCCGCGAGCGGATGGCCATCAACCCGCTCTTCCGGCAATACTTCGGCGACCTGCCGGAGCGGGAAAGCCGGCAGGAGGGGCTCGGCTCCGGAGTGATTGTCTCCCCAGACGGCTACATTCTGACCAACAATCACGTGATTGAGGGGGCGGATGAGTTGAAGGTCACCTTGGCGGACGATCGCGACTTTCCCGCTCGGGTGGTGGGCACGGACCCGAAGACGGATGTCGCTGTCCTGAAGATCGAGGCGGAAGGGCTGCCGGTGCTGACGCTCGCCGACAGCGACCGGGTGCGGGTCGGGGATATCGCCTTCGCCGTTGGGAATCCCCTGGGCGTCGGACAGACGGTCACGATGGGCATCGTCTCCGCCAAGGGCCGCAGTCGCCTGGGGCTGCTGGAGCGCGTTTCCGGCTACGAGGATTTCATCCAGACGGACGCCGCGATCAATATGGGCAACTCCGGCGGGGCCCTGATTGACGCCCGCGGCCGGCTGATCGGCGTGAACAGCGCGATCATTTCCCCCTCGCGGGGCAATATCGGGATCGGGTTCGCGATTCCGGTGAACCTCGCCCGGTTCATCATGAACAGCCTGGTGGAGACCGGCACGGTCGCCCGGGGCTACCTGGGGGTCACCAGCGATACACTCACGGCGGAGCTCGCCGAACAGCTGGGTCTAGCCCGGGGCACCCGCGGGGTAATCATCACGGAGATCGATGCCGCCAGCCCCGCCGAGGCCGCCGGACTGCGCCGGGCCGATGTGATCGTCGCCCTTAACGGCCAGACGGTCCTCACTTGGGAGGACCTGCGCGTCCTCGTCGCGCAAAGTCTGCCGGATTCGAAGGTCAGCCTGAAAGTGCTGCGGGATGGACAGGCCCGCACGGTGGAGGTCGAACTCGGCCGGGTGGTGGATAACCCGGATGAGCTGGTGGCCGGCGTCGAGGCGGCCCCGCTCACGCCGGAGGTGCGGCGACGGCTGGGATTGAACGACGCCCGTATCTCCGGGCTCGTCGTCACGCGCGTGAGCGAGGATTCCCCGCACCGCGGGCGCTTGGCCGAGGGAATGGTCATCCTAGAGATCAACCGCGCTCCAGTCCCGGATCTGGCCGCCGGCCGGGAGCGCATCCGCAGCGGCCGCAACCTGATCGCGGTCTTCGATGGCCGCGGGATCCGCTACCTCGTGATCACCGTCAAATGACCGCCCGGGCGCCGGGCGAGGCGCTCAGCTGCCCGGCTTGGTGACGGGGATGCGCGCGAGCGCCTCCGGGACCGCGTCGGCCGGGTAGGTGGGAAAGCTCAGCTCCAGCAGCGAAACAGCGGGCACGGCAAACTTCGCCGCCCCCGCGCTCCGATCCACCAGCATCGCGATCGCCTGCGCCGTGCCGCCCGCCTGCCGGATGATTTCCAGGCACTCCAGGACGCGTCCCCCGCGGGTCACGACATCCTCGGCCACGAGCACTTTTTCGCCGGGCGCGAGGGTAAACCCGCGGCGCAGTACGAGAACATTGTTTTCCTTCTCCGCAAAGATGAAGCGCGCCTTCGCCTGCCGCGCGATCTCCTGGCCGATGACCAGTCCGCCCATCGCGGGGGCCAAAACCGTGGTGAACTGGATTCCGTGTGCCCGCAGCTTAGCGAGCAGGAGCTCCGCCAGCCGCTCCACCGCATCCAGTTGCTGGCACACCTGGGCGCATTGGAAGTAGTGCCCGCTGTGGAGGCCGGAGCGGAGCACGAAATGCCCCTGCTGGAGCGCCTTCGTCCGGGTGAAGATCTCGAGGATTTCCTGCTGGTGGGAGTCCATGGGGCGCAGGCTGCGGCAGCCGGGCGGGCCCGTTCAATCCGATTCTGGTGCGGGGCTCACCAGTGCCCGTTTTCGCCCGGTTCCAGATCCAGCGCAAAGGCCACCAGCAATTGGACGCAACGCTCCACATCCTCTAGGTCCACGACCTCGCTTGGGGTGTGCATATACCGGAGGGGGATGCTCACCAGTCCCGTGGCCACGCCGCCCCGCGCCATTTGGATGGCGCGCGCATCCGTGCCGGTCGGCCGCGGGTCGGCCTCCACCTGGAATGGGATCGAGTGCTTGCGGGCCGCCCGGACGAGGCGGTCGTACACCCGCGGATTGATGTTCGCGCCCCGGCAAAGGATCGGTCCGCCGCCGAGCTTGGTCTCGCCAAAGCGGCGATTGTCGCAGTCCGGATGGTCCGTGGCGTGGCCGACGTCCACCGCGACGGCGAGGTGGGGGTTCACCGCGTAGGCGGAGGTGGTGGCGCCCCGCACCCCGATCTCCTCTTGGGTGGTCGCGACGCTCACGACGCGCGCCTTCAGCCGGGCCTTTTCCCGCGCGAGCCGCACCAGCGTCTCGCCGACCACATAGGCCCCGACCTTGTTGTCGAAGGCCCGCGCCGCCCCGATGCTCCCGCTGAACAGCTCTAATCCGTGGTCATAGGTGGCCACGTCCCCGATGTTCACCCGCGCCAGCGCCTCCTCCTTGGAGCGCACCCCGATATCAATCCAGATCTCGTGCTTCTTCGGCACGCGCTTCCGATCCTCCTCCTCCATCAGGTGGATGGCCCGCTTGCCGGTCACGCCCCGCACGATGCCCTGGGCCGTCTGGATGAGGACCCGACGACCGGAAATGATGCTGAGGTCGTGGCCGCCGATGGTGTCGAAATACAGGAAACCGTCCTTGTTGACGTAGGTGATGATCAGCCCGAGCTCGTCCAGGTGCCCGGCAAACATCACCACCGGGTCGCCCGCCGGGTTGAGCGTCGCGAGACGGTTGCCGAGCGGATCCCGCGCGTAGGTATCCGCCGAGGGGCGCACGTGCTCGTCGAACACCGCCTGCGCCTCCGTCTCGTAGCCGGAAGGCGAGCGGGCGGCGAGCAGGGCGGACAGGAAGGGCGGGACGGGATAGGAGGACATCGGGAGAAAGTTCGGTTGCGTTCGGAGGAGCCTGAAATCGAAACTGGACCCTCGGAAGGCCAAAATGACCATCTATCCAGCCATTGATATCCGGGGAGGCCGTTGCGTCCG
>SYDD01000112.1 GCA_005786775.1 Opitutaceae bacterium | reverse complement strand
GTTCGACCTCCGAGCACTACCTAGAGGCGTGGGCCCGCGTGATCGAGGAGCGGCTGGCGACCACCCTCGCAGTCACCGAACCGGTCCAGCGAGCCGTGGCGGCCTTCCAGCGGGCGGTGGACACGGGTGAGGCGGAGGTCGCGGATCCGGGCTGGATGGCGTTGCGGGAGCGGTACGGTCGTTTCCAGGCCGCGCTGATCGCACAGCTGCCGACGGGCCGGGCGCTGCTCCAATTGGGCGACCGCCGGCGGCTCACCGCGGCGCTGCGGCCGGGGGTGGAATCCGCGCGGGATGCGGGAGCGCGGCGGCGGAACGTACTCACCGTGGCCCGCCGCGCGTGGAGCGCCACCCTGCGCCCGGCGTGGAAGGCCGCGGTGGAGGCGGACCGCGTCCCGGGCCTGGGTGGGCCCGCGCGGGACTTTGAACGGCACCTGCTGCGCCTGGAGGACGAGGGGCGGAGCCTGCTGCTTGGCCGCCGCGACGGCGAGGCGCTGCTGCAGGAGGTCTATTGGCGCTCCGGCTACGCGCAGCCGGGCTCCGTGGAGCCGGCGGCGGCCCGCGCCGTGGCGCGCTGGGGCGTCGCGCGGCGGGAGCGGATCGCCGAGTGGGGACGCACGGCGGCCGACCCGGCGGTGCGGACGGCGGCCGAGCAACTGGCGGCGGTCCCGCCGCCCGAGATGCCAGCGGGGCCCGGGCTCACGCTGCCGATCGCGGCGGAGCGCGTACTGTTCCAGCGGCGGGTCCTCGCGGCGTGGCGGTTCCTGCGGGAGGTGGGTCACGCGCCGGCCCTCGCGGAGCTGGCGCAGTTGCGCGCGTTGGAGATCACCCCGCTGCCGCCCGTGGGGGTCGGCGTCCCGGTGGCCTGAGACTGGCGGGCGGCTTTGGCCCCAGCCGCCTTCCCGGCAACTGTCCGCGCGCGGGTCCCAGGATTCAGGCCCAGGCCGGGCATCGCTTTTCCCGCGATGCGCCGCAGGAAACTAGGGCGTGCGCTGCCGCGTCAGCGCCGATGGCCAGAGCCGGTGGACCAGGGCGACGCGGACGCAGCCGAGGCCGTAACGCACCGAGCGCGCGAAGCTGATCGAGCTGGCCTCGGGGAAATAGCGCGTCGGGCAGGTCACCTCGCCGACCCCATAGCCCTGGCCGAGAACCCAGAGGAGCATCTGGTTGTCGAAGATGAAATCATCGTCGAAGCGATCCAGCGGTGCCCGGGCCAGCAGTTCCCGCGAGAAGGCGCGGTAGCCCGTGTGGTACTCGGAGAGCTTGGCGCCGAGGACCAGGTTCTGGAACAGCGTCAGCCCCCGGTTGGCCACGTAGCGCCACCAAGGCATCCCGCCGCGCCGGGCATAGCCCCCGAGGATCCGTGAACCCAGGGCGCAGGGATACACGTCGAAGGCGATCAGGCTGGTCAGGGCGGTGAGCAGCTTGGGCGTGTACTGGTAGTCGGGGTGGATCATCACCACGATGTCCGCACCGGCGGCGAGCGCTGCCCGGTAGCAGGTCTTCTGGTTGGCGCCGTAACCGCGGTTTTGCGGATGCGCGATCACCTCGAGGCCGGGGAGTCCCCGCGCGGCCGCCACGGTCGCGTCCCGGCTGCCGTCATCCACGAGGATCATGTGATCGACAACGCCCTGGGCGCGCACCTCGTCGTAGGTCTGGTGGAGCGTGCGTTCCGCGTTGTGGGCGGGAAAGACCACCACGATGCGGCGTCCATTGATCATCGCTTTAGGCGGGTGCGGCCCGCGGTGCCCGGGAGCGAGCCGGAGGTGCGGTGGGGGGGCAAATAAAACTTTTTATCCCGGTCCGGGATGCGCGCCGGCACGATCGGCTCCCTGCGAAGTGGGGGCCGATGGTGCGATCCTGCCCGGCAGGGTTCAGGTTGGACATCCTCCGTGGGCCGCAGCCAATTCCCGTAATGTCCGACTTGCTGCTCTCGTACGCGATTTCGCGCGGCCGCGCCCTGCCGCCGCCGCCCCACGATGACGAGGTGCTGGGGCGGCTCGCGGCCGCGGTCTACCTGCATCCGCTTCGCGAGGGCCGGCGCTCCCCGCGGGAGGAGGCCTATCTGGCCGGGGCCACGCCCCAAAGGCTCGAGACGTCGCAAGGCCTCGTGTCCACCTGGCGGTGGGGTCCTGCCGACGGGCCGCTGGTCGGGCTCGTGCACGGTTGGCAGGGGCACGCCGGCCAGCTGGGTGGCTTTGCCGCGCCGCTGGGGGCCGCGGGTTTTGGCGTGCTGGCCTTCGATGCCCCCGGCCACGGTGATTCCCCGGATGCGGAACTCAGCGTCCCTTCGCTCGCCCGGGTGGTGACGGATCTCGGGACGCGGTTCGGCGGCTTCTTCGGCCTGGTTGGGCATTCGATGGGCGCCGCGGCCGCGGCGATGGCCACGACGCTCGGGGTCAAGCCGGCGGCGCTGGTCCTCGTTTCGCCCCCGCTGTCGCAGGCGGAGAGTGTGGCGCGGATGGCTGATCGCCTGCAATTCACGCCCGCGGTCGCGGAGGCCTTCGTGCGGGCCCTGGAGCAGAAGTCAGGTTTTCGTCACGGCGATGTGGATATGCGGGTCGCCGCCCGGAGAGCCGGCTTTCCCGCCCTGCTGTTTCACGATCCGGAGGACCGCAGCAGTCCTTTCCGTAATTCCGAGCTGATCGCGGCGGAGTGGGCCGGGGCGCAGGTCGTGCCCTGTCCCGGTCGCGGGCACCTCCGCATTCTCTCCACCCCCTCCGTGCACGAGCAGACCGTCACGTTCCTCTCCGCGCGCCGGCCGCCGGATTGACCCGCGCCAGACGTGGCCGGCAGCCGCTCGCGCCCGTTCCCCGGGGCAGGTTTCCCGGGCACGGCCGGATTCCCTGGGTCGGGGGCGTGAGCCCGGGGACCTTTACCGATGGTGGTCCGGAGATCCCATCGGCCCCGGGCCCCTCCATGGTTCAGGGCCTGAATTGGCCGTTACTGCTCCCGCTCCGCGGCCGCGGCCTCAGCCGGACTCATGCAGTTGATCAGGTCGCATCGAAGTGACCTGCCGGCACCTTTCAGTGGCTCTCTCCCGTCGCCATACCCTCTGGGTATGCCTCGGTCTTTCGCCTCTGAACTGTGCTCGCCATCTGACCCCGCTGCTCCGCCTCCAACTGCGTGAGTCCGGCTTCAGGCCGCCGGCAGGATCTCGCGGAGGTTGTGCAGGCAGATGCGCGATGCCTCCTCGCCGCCGCGCGAGAAGCCGTAGCCGGCCGGCAGATGCAGGTCCGCCTCCGCGATCGGGATCACGCGCCAATGCGTCTCCAGCGAGAAGCGCCCGTCGTAGCCGCTGCGCGCGATCTCCGCGAGGTGCGCCGTCCAGCCCACGTGGCCCAGGCCCACGGGCGCGGCGACCGCCGGATGGCCGCCGGGCTTCGGGATCACGCGGCGCGCGTCCTTCACGTGGATGTGGTGGATCCGCCCGCGCAGCGCGGCGAACCCCGCGGTGGCGTCCGCCGGCGAGCCGGGCGTGTAGAGGACGTTGCAGGGGTCCCAGACGATCCCGAAGCGCGGGTCGGGCAGGTGCCGGAGGATTTCCGCCGCCTCCAGGCCGGTGCCGATGATGCACGAGGCCTCGTTCTCCACCCCGATCCGGACGGAGGTGCCCTTGGCGGCGGCCGCCAGCGCGCCGAGGTGCTCGACGATGCGCGGCACGGCGGCCGCGTTCTCCGCCGCCGAGCGGCGCAGGAAGGTGAACACGCGGATCAGGTCGCAGCCCAGCTCGTGGGCCACCCCGAGGGTGCGCCGGAACTCCTCGACGTGCGCCCGCACCGCCGGGGCGTCGTCGAGGTCGCATTTGAAGACCGGCGACGAGCAGCCGAAGATCCGCCAACCTTCCGCCTGCGCCACGCGCTTCACCTCGGCGATGTCCGCCGGCGTGAGGTCCTTGAAGGCCCGCCCGAACATGCTGCGGAGCTCGTAGCCGGGCAGGGCGAACTCCTTGGCGAAACGGACGAGGTCCGGGAGATCCTGCGAGATCTCGTCGGAGATGACGGTGAAGCGGGCGGGGAAATTCATGGCTGGATGAGGAAAGGCGATGGAGGGGTGGAGGGCTAACGGAGCCGAGCGGGCGCGACCAAGCGAAATCCGCCCGGCGCCGTCCCGCCGCGGCGCTCAGCGGGGCTGGTTCGCCGCGACCACGTCGGCGACCTTCACCGGCGCGCCGCCGCGCCGCTTGCTCTCGTCCGCCGCCTCCATGAACGCCATCAGCTCCAGCGTCTCCTCGGCCGACACCGGCGGGACCCGCGTCTGGAAAAACTTCACCACGTCGCGCAGCAGCGGCGCGTAACCGGTCTTGATCTCGGGGCTCACCACGTTCGTCGAGCCGAAGACGGTCAGCCCGTAGGCCCCCTTGGTGGCGCGGTTGCCCCGCACCGTGCCCACGCGCCCGTCCGCCCAGACGCCGGTGACGACGTCCACGTTCTTGGTGTGGGTCCGCTGGACGGTCACGCAGCCCGTGCCCATCACGGTGTAGAGCATCTCGCAGGCGTGGATGCCGTACCAGTACAGGTCCGGGTGCGTCGGCTCGATGTCGCAGGGACCGAAGGTGGTCGCGCCGCGCAGCTCCCCGTACTTCACGTCCTTGAGCGCCGCCTGCACGGCTTGGCGTAGCGAGGAGGAGCTGAAGACGGGCGTGTTGTGCTTCTTGGCCAAGGCGTAGATCGCGATCGAGTCGCGCAGGGATCCGCCCACCGGCTTGTCGATGAAGGTCGGTTTTCCCGAAGGCAGGACCTCCTGCGCGTACTTCAGGTGCGGGCGGCCGTCCACGCTCTCGATCATCACCGCGTCCACATTCTTCACCAGTTCAGCCACGGTGTCGTACAGCTTGATCTCGGGGTACTTCAGCAGGTCGCGGGTGAAGCCCTCGACGCGGTTCGCGCTGGAGGGGATGTCCGGGCTGCCCCCCTTGAACACGGCCACGACGCGCGCGCCGGGCACGTGGTCCTTGGCCTTGGGGTCGTTGAGCGTCTTGGTGAAGGCGATGACGTGCGACGTGTCCAGGCCGATGAGGCCCACGCGCAGGTCGGCGGCGCGGGCCTTCAGGCCGAGGAGCGAAAACAGGGCGAGCAGGGAGGTGAGGGGGCGGAGGTTCATCGGGGAGGGTAGGGTTGTGGGCGCGGGGCCGCGGCGGGTCAACCGAGCCAGCGGGAAAGATTCCGGGCCACAAAGGCGTCGTCGACCAGCCAAGGGTAGGCAGCGGTCACGCGGTCGAGCTCGCGCGCTTGGCCGGGCGAGAGGCGCTCCTGCGGGTCAAGGCACGCGGTGGTCGCGAACAGGCCCTGCCGCCGCAGGATCTCGTGGATGCCCGGCAGGCAGCCCGCAAAGTCGTGCGCCGCGTCGAAGACTGCCGCGTTCGCGTCGGTCAGCGCCGCGTTCCGCTCCAGCCAGCGGGCGTCGAGCCGTGTTCGGCCGCGCACTCGCCGCACCTCGTCCAGCAGCGCGACGGCGCGCTCGGTCCACACGCCCCACTGCCCGAGCAGCCCGCCGGTGATGTGGCGCGTCCGCCCGCCGAAGGTGAACGGGGTGAGGAGGTCCGCGAGGATGTTGTCGTCGTTCCCGGTGTAGAGCGCCACGTCGTCCCGGCCCGCCTCGAGCACCGCCCGCACGACGTCCAGGGTCCGGTAGCGGTGAAACGGGGCGATCTTGACCGCGACGAGGCCGGGGATCTCCGCGAAGTCCCGCCAGAAACGGTAGCTCAGCACGCGCCCGCCCACGGCGGGTTGCAGGTAGAAGCCGACGAGCGGCAGCTCGCGCGCCACCTCCCGGCAGTGCCGCAGGATGGCACGCTCGTCGTCCGCCGCCCACGCGCCGAGGCTGAGCAGCCCCGCGTGGTAACCGAGCCGCGCCGCGAGGGCGGCCTCGCGTTGCGCCTGTGGCGTGCGGCCGCACACGCCCGCGATGAGGACGAACGGCCGCCGCGGGTTCGCGCCGCGCCACGCGTGCACCGTTTCCCGCGCCAAGGCCAGCACGGGCTCGTGCAGTCCGATCCCCGGATCGCGGATCGCGAACTGCGTCGAGTGCACGCCTACCGCGAGGCCACCCGCCCCCGCATCGATGTAATATCGAATCACCGCGCGCTGCCGCACCTCATCCCACCGCCGCTGCCGGTTGAGTGCGAGCGGCAGAGCGGGGATCACCTGGCCGGCTAGAAGGTGGGCGCGGAGGGCGGCGTTCATCGGGCCAAATTGGTGGAGGAGCCGTCTGCGAGCGAGCGTCCGTGGCGCCTCAGAACCGGCCGTCGCGGCGCTCGAAGCCGGTCGGCTTGCCCCAGGAGCCGCCGCCCTGCAGGAGCCACGCCGCCACCCACCGTTGCATCGTGGGCAGGTCCGTCGGAGGGGGGCCGAAGCGCCGGTGCGCCGCGCTGGCGTCGTTGAGCCACGCCGTCGGAGCCTCCGCGCCCCGCAGGCGGACCTCCCGCCCCAGCAGGCGCCCAAAGTCCCGCGCGAGGTCCCGCACCCGCAGGACGCCGGGTCCGGTGACGTTGAGCGGCACAGCCGGCGCCGCGGCCACCTCCAGCGCGCGCACCGTGTGCACGAGCGCGTCCCGTTGCCAGATCACGTTCACGTACCCGGTGGTAACGTCCACCGGCTCCTCCCGTAGGACGCGTCCCGCGATATCGGCCAAAACCCCGTAGCGGAACTCCACGGCATAGTTGAGCCTTAAGAGCGTAACCGATGTGCCGTGGCGGCGCGCGCCCTCGGCGAAAGCCTCCTCCCGTCCGAGGCACGAGCGCGCGTAGTCGCCGGGTGGCGCGGGCGGTGTCGCCTCGGTCGCGCCGCCGGATTCCGGGGTCACGAACGGGTAGACGCAGCCGGTGGAGAAGGCGACGATGCGGGAACCGGCGAAGCGGGCCGCGACCAGCCGCGGGACCTCGACGTTCATCCGGTGCAGCAGCTCGGGTGCGGCGGCGGTGCCGAACTTGACCCCGGCTAGGAAAAACACGGCGCCCGCGTCCGGCAGGGCCGCTACCGCCGCCGGATCGGAGAGGTCGGCCGCGTGCGTCGCGATCCCGTGGCGGGCGAAGTCCGCCCCGTCGCGCAGGGTGGTGAACCGCGACACCGCGAGGAGTTCCGCCCCGCGGCCCAGCGGGCGCAGCGCTCCCTGCAGCAGCAGGCCCAGGTGGAGGCCCATCTTGCCCCCGGCCCCGAGGACGAGCACCCGCCCCGGCACCCCGGCGAGCACGCCCGCGAGCTCCGGCGCCGGCGCCCCGAGGAAGGCATCGGCGTCCTCCGGGGCGCAGGGCAGCTCGGGCGCGTGGGACATCGCCGGCGAGACTCGGCCCCGCGTTCGGCGTCGCACAAGGGCAAATTTTCCCGCAGCGTGCGGCCGATGTCTCGCCCTCCTGCTTCCCTCCCCGCGTTGCTCGCCGAGATGGTCGCTGTTCCCAGCGTGAATCC
The DNA here is from genome assembly GCA_005786775.1 of Opitutaceae bacterium. Taxonomy (GTDB): domain Bacteria; phylum Verrucomicrobiota; class Verrucomicrobiia; order Opitutales; family Opitutaceae; genus ER46. The sequence continues at coordinate 988 of SYDD01000112.1, read as the reverse complement.
CGGCGGTGACCCGGGCGGCAGCGAGCCGGGCGAGGCCCGCTTCGGGGCCTGGATGGCCGATCACCTGCGCCAGTTGGGCGCCGACGTACAAATCCGCGAGCTCGCCCCTGGCCGGCCCAACGTGATCGGCGTTTTCGAACCTGCCCGCCGGGCCCGTGCCACAGTCGTCTTCGCGCCGCACCTCGATACCGTCGGCGTCGCCGGGATGACCGTCCCCCCCTTCCGCCTCACGACCCGCGCTGGTCGCCTGCACGGCCGCGGCGCCTGCGACACCAAGGGACCGACAGCCGCCCTGCTCTGGGCGCTGCGGCGTTGGACGAAGGGCGGACCAGGTCGGGGCGGGTCCGATGTGCGCTGGATTGTCGCTGCCACGGCGGGCGAGGAAGAGGGGAGCGCGGGTGCCGCGGCGCTGGTCCGGTCCGGTTTTGGGGCTGATTTCGGGGTCGCGCTCGAGCCGACCTCCCTGCGGGTCGTGCACGCCGCGAAGGGCATCCTGCGCCTCTGGCTGGAAACGCCCGGCCGCGCCTGCCACGGGGCCCAGCCTTGGCGGGGCGACAACGCGGTCTACCGCGCCCTGCCGCTTGCGACCGCGCTGCGCGACGAGCTGGCGCCCGCGTTCCTCGCCCGCCGCCACCCGGTCCTCGGCCCGGCCAGCCTCAACCTCGGGGTGTTCCAGGGCGGCCGGGACCTCAACATCGTGCCGGATCGCTGCCGCCTCGGACTCGACCTGCGTCTGCATCCGGGCCTGCCCGCGGCGGAGGCGCTCGGTCTGGTGCGGGAACTTTGCCGCCGCCACGCCCCGCGGACGCGCGTCCGGATCCACCGCGAGGGGCCGGCGTTCGTGACGCCCCGCACCGACCCGTGGGCGCGGGCGCTGCGGCGGGCCGGCGCCGGTTGGGCGCGCGCGGCCTGGTTCTGCGATGCGAACGTCCTCTCCGCCGCGGGCATCCCCTCGGTGGCCTTCGGCCCGGGCACCATCGCGCGCGCC
>SYDD01000016.1 GCA_005786775.1 Opitutaceae bacterium | reverse complement strand
GCCCGTCTCCTCCAGGATCGTGCCCGCGAGTTCGCCGTTGCCGAGACGATGGACAATGGGAAACCCATCCGCGAGACGCGCGACTTCGATGTTCCCTCGGCCGCCGCGCACTTCTTTTACCACGCCGGCTGGGCCGACAAGCTCGCCTACCTCGCCCCCGGCCGCTCCGTCGCCCCGCTCGGCGTCGTGGGCCAAGTGATCCCCTGGAACGTCCCGCTGCTGAGGCTCGCGTGGAAGATCGCGCCCGCCCTCGCCGCCGGCAACTGCGTCGTCCTCCAGCCCGCCTCGAACACGCCGCTCACCGCGGTGAAGCTCGCCGAGCTCCTCCAGGAGGCCGAGCTGCCGCCGGGCGTGGTGAATATCGTCACGGGCCCGGGCGCGACCGGCGCGCACCTGCTCGCGCACCCGCTGGTCCGCAAGGTCGCCTTCACTGGTTCGACTGAGGTCGGCAAAGTCATTCTCCGCTCCGTTGCCGGCGCGGGGAAGCGGCTGACGATGGAGCTGGGCGGCAAGGCGGCGAACATCGTGTTCGCGGACGCGCCGCTCGACCAGGCAGTCGAGGGGATCGTGAACGGCATCTTCTTCAACCAGGGCCAGGTGTGCTGCGCTGGCTCGCGGCTGCTGGTGCAGGAGTCTGTGGCGGAGCGCGTCGTCACCCAGCTGCGCCGGCGGCTGCAGGTGCTACGGGTGGGCGACCCGCTCGACAAGAACACCGATCTTGGGGCGATCGTCTCGCGCGAGCAGCGCGACGTGATCCGTGGCTACCTGCGCGCCGGGGTGGCCGAGGGCGCCGAGCTCTGGCAAGCCCCGTTCCGCGCGCCCGCCCGCGGTTTCTACGTCGCGCCGGCGGTGTTCACCGGGGTGACCCAGAGCCACCGCATCGCTCGCGAGGAGATCTTTGGCCCCGTGCTCAGCGTGCTCACTTTCCGCACCGTCGAGGAGGCGGTGGAAAAGGCCAACAATACACCGTACGGCCTAAGCGCGGGGGTGTGGACAGACAAGGGCTCGCTCATCCTGCGTCTCGCCACAGAGCTGCGCGCCGGCGTGGTCTGGGCCAACACGTTCAACAAGTTCGACCCGTCGTCGCCGTTCGGCGGCTACAAGGAGAGCGGCTTCGGCCGCGAGGGCGGCCGTCACGGCCTGCTCGATTACTGCGCCGTCACCTGACCCCTCCGCCCATGCCTCGCCTGCCCGTCACTAAGACCCCCAAACCCTACGTTGGAGGCGCCTTCATCCGTTCGGAGAGCGGTCGCACCCGGCCGCTGGCGGATGCGACCGGTACCTTCTTCGCGCACGTGCCGCTGTGCACCCGCAAGGACCTGCGCAACGCGGTCGAGGCCGCCGCCAAGGCCGGCCCCGGTTGGGCGCGCCGCACGGCTTACAACCGCGGCCAGATTCTTTACCGCCTCGGCGAGATGCTGGAGGCCCGCCGCGCCGAGTTTGCCACCGCCCTTACCCGCTTTGGCGCCCGCCGCGCTGACGCCCTCCGCGAGGTCGACGCCGCCACCGACCGTCTTGTACATTACGCCGGGTGGGCCGACAAGTACGAGCAGCTGCTCGGCGGCGTAAACCCGGTCGCCGGCCCGTACTTCAACTTCACCGTCTCGGAGCCGATGGGGGTTGTCGGGGTGCTGGCCCCCGCCGCGCCCCCGTTGCTCGGCCTTCTCTCGCTGGTCGCGCCGGTGATCGTGAGCGGCAATACCGTGGTCGCGCTCGCCTCCGAGCCGCGGCCCTATCCCGCGATTCTGCTCGGGGAATTGCTCGCGACGAGCGACCTGCCCGCCGGCGTAGTCAACGTGCTCACCGGCCGCCGCGCCGACCTGGTCCCGACCTTCGCCACCCACGCGCACCTCCGCGGCCTGAGCGCCGTCGCCGACCCCGCCGAGCGCCGCGCGCTCGACCTCGGCGCGGCCGAGAGCGTGAAGCGCGTGCGCTACACGCCCGACGCCCCCCTCGCCGCCTGGCTCCGCGACACCGCGCAGGGCCTCGAGCCCATCCGCGCCTTCATCGAGCCCAAGACCACGTGGCACCCGATCGGCGCATGAAACTCCCGCCCCTCCTCATCCTGCTCGCCCTCGCGGGCGCCGTCATCCGGGCCGCCGCGCCCGCCGCCTCCCCGGCCGCGCCTCCCGCCGCGGCGGTGCCGGCGCCGGACTCCGCGGAGGACCGCCGCGCCCGCGAGCTGGTCGCCCGCCCGGCTTTCCAGGCCGCGGTCCGCGCCTACGACCGCGACTTCGAGCGCTTCGTCCGCGAGCTGATCCTGCTCACCGAGATCCCCGCCCCGCCCTTCAAGGAAAAGGCGCGCGGGGAGGCCTTCGCCCGCCTCCTGCGCGAGGCCGGCCTCGCCGACGTCACGACCGACGCCGAGGGCAACGTCATCGGCCGCCGCCCCGGGCGCCCCGGCGGCACGGCCCCGCTGCTCGCCGTGGCGGCCCACCTCGACACGGTGTTCCCCGAGGACACCGACGTGCGCGTCAAGCGCTCGGGCACGCGGCTGATCGCCCCCGGGGTCGGCGACGACACGCGCGGCCTCGCGCTGCTGCTCGCGATGGTCCGCGCGCTGGGCGCCGCCGGCATCGAGACGCCCGGCGATCTGCTCTTCATCGGCAACGTGGGCGAGGAGGGGCCCGGGGACCTCCGGGGGATGCGCTACCTCTTCCAACGGGGCCCGTGGCAGGGGCGCATCCCGCGCTTCATTTCGATCGACGGCAGCAACAACGACCTCATCACCAACGGCGCCCTCGGCAGCCTGCGCTACCGCGTCACCTTCAAGGGCCCCGGCGGCCACAGCTGGGGGGCCTTCGGCCAGGTCAATCCCGCCTTCGCCCTCGGCGGCGCCATCGCCGCCCTCGGCAAGGTGGTCGTCCCCCGCCAGCCCAAGGTCTCCTACAATGTCGGCCTCGTCAGCGGCGGCACCTCCGTGAACTCGATCCCGTTCGAGGTGGGGATGGAGGTCGACCTCCGCTCCGTCTCCCCGGAGGAGCTGCGCAAGGTGGCCGCCCGCTTCAAGGAGATCATCGAGGCCGCCGTCGCGGAGGAGAACGCCGCCCGCGCCACCACCTTCGGCCGCGTCACCGCCGAGGTGAAGCTGATCGGCGACCGGCCCTCGGGCACGACCTCGCCCGACACGCCCGAGCTGCTCCAGGTCGCCGCCGTGATGCGCGCCTTCGACAAGGTTGCCGTCTGGAACATCAGCAGCACCGACTCGAACCTGCCGATCAGCCTCGGGATCCCCGCCTTCACCATCTCCTCGCAGTCCGCCCGCCGCGGCGGCCGTTCCCACTCGCTGGATGAATGGACCGACGTGGAGCAGCCGACCGCGGTGCAGGACTTCTCCCTCGCGCTGGCCCTCATCCTCGGGGTCGCCGAGCTGCCCTGAGGCCCCCCGGCGATGATCGCGGCGCGCGGGCTCACCAAGGTGTTCCGGGACCGCCGGCGGGGGGAGTTGCGCGCGGTCGACGACGTCTCCTTCACCGTGGAGCCGGGCCGCATCTACGGCCTGCTCGGCGCGAACGGCGCCGGCAAGACCACCACGCTCCGCCTGCTCGCCACGCTGCTCCGGCCCACGGCGGGCACGGCCGAGGTCGCGGGCCGCGACATCAACCTCGACCCCGCCGGCGTGCGCGCCCGCGTCGGCTTCCTCGCCACCTCCACCGCCCTCTACGGCCGCCTCACCGCCCGCGAGACGCTGGAGTACTTCGGCCGTCTGCACGGCCTCGCCCCCGACGTCCTGCGCGCGCGCATCGCCCTGCTGGCCGGGGAGCTCGAGATGCACGACTTCCTCGACCGGCGCTGCGACACCTTCTCGACCGGGATGAAGCAGAAGACGTCCATCGCCCGCACGCTGGTGCACGACCCCGCGGTGATGATCTTCGACGAGCCCACCCTCGGCCTCGACGTGATGGCGGCCCGCGCCGTCGTCCGGTTCGTCCGTGCCTGCCGCGACCGCGGTAAGACCGTGATCTATTCCACCCACGTGATGAGCGAGGTGGAGAAGCTGTGCGACGTGATCGGGATCATCCACGGCGGGCGCCTGCGCGACGAGGGCTCCCTGGCGGACCTGCGCGCCCGCCACGGCGAGCCGGACCTCGAGGAGATCTTCGTGCGCGTCGTC
>SYDD01000111.1 GCA_005786775.1 Opitutaceae bacterium | reverse complement strand
GCCGCTCCCGCGCCGAGGTCTGGTAGCGCGAGCACGAAGGCCGCGACCATCACCCAGCCGAAGCCGCCGGAGAGCAGCACCGATCGCACAATGCCCCGCGGGACGTTGCGCGCCGCATCCCGCGTCTCCTCTGCCGCATGCGCCGAAGCGTCGTACCCCGTGATGGTGTAAAGCGGCCAGATCAGCGCCAGGGCCGCGAGGCGGGGCAGCGACTCCTCCGCCGGCCAGATTCCTCCGCCGACGGCACCGCTGTGGTTGGCGAACCGCACCAGCCGACCCCAGTCGAGCGCGGGCGCGGCCAAGAGCAGCGCTCCTGTCAAGACCACCGCAACCACGAGGATGAGCACCCCGCTCAGGTCGGTGAGCCGCGTGACCAGCCGGATTCCGAAATGGTTGCATACGGCCTGGGAAAGCGTGATCGCGCCGACCACAGCCGCCTGCACCCCGGGGCCCAGGGTCGCCGGGTCGACTCCCGCCAGCGGCGCGGCGAACGCCAGCAGGAGCTGCATGGCTCCGACGTTGACCGAAGCAGTCACGAACACGAGGCCCAGCAGGTTGAACCACGCCGTCGCCCAGCCCCAACCACGTCCGCCCAGCAGAGCACTCCAGTGATAAAGGCCGCCCGCCGTGGGAAAGGCGGACGCGATCTGCGCGAGGCAGAGCGCGACGATGAGGCAATAGACCACGCCGGTCGGCCAGACGAGGCCCGCGGCCGCCCCGCCGACCGCCCCGAAGCCCAGCTGGAACGAGGTGATGCCGCCGGCGAGGATGCAAATAATCGAGAAGGAGAGTGCGAAGTTGGAGAAGCCGCTCATCCGGCGGCGCAACTCCTGCGCGTAGCCGAGGCGACGCAGCAGGGCCTCGTCGGCGTCACCAGCGGGTTGCGGGGTGCCGGGAGCGGGGGCGGAGTCCATGCCGGAGGCTTATCTTTGGCTCCCTGTCACCGGCAATTCTATTCCCAGCGCGTCTCGGGCTCGACAGGGCTGCCGCCGTCGCCCCAGCGTCGAGCTCATGCGCCGCAATTCCCTCTCGCGCCTCTGGCCCCTCTTACTCTCCGCGGCCCTGCCTGCCGCCGTTCCCGCCGAGCATGACCTCGTGGTCTACGGGGGCACCGCCGCTGCCGTGACCGCTGCGGTTCAGGCCCGACAGATGGGACGCTCCGTCATTGTAGTCAGTCCGGATCGTCACCTCGGCGGCCTAACCAGCGGGGGCCTAGGCTGGACTGACACCGGCAACAAGGCGGTCATCGGTGGGCTCGCTCGGAATTTTTACCACCGCGTCTGGCGCCACTACCAATCGGCTGAGGCGTGGCATTGGCAGTCGCGGGCCGAGTACGGTAACCGCGGCCAAGGCACGCCTGCGATCGACGGCGAGCAGCGGACGATGTGGATCTTCGAGCCGGGGGTGGCGGAACGAGTCTTCGAGGAGCTCGTGCGCGAGCACGGCATCACCGTGGTCCGCGACGAATGGCTCGACCGGAAGGGCGGCGTCATCAAAACCGGCGACCGCATCACGTCCATCCGCACCTTGAGCGGCCGCAGCTACCCGGGGCGCATGTTCATCGATGCGACCTACGAGGGTGACCTGATGGCGGCTGCTGGGGTCTCGTACCATGTCGGCCGCGAGGCGAATCGAGTCTACGGCGAGGAGCACAACGGGGTCCAGACCGGCGTCCTGCACCACCGGCACCACTTCGGGGTCCTGTTGCCGCAGAAGGTGAGCCCCTACCGAATCCCCGGGGATCCGGCGAGCGGCCTGATCGCGCGGGTCAGCGGCGAGTCGCCCGGGGTCTTCGGCGAAGGCGACCACCGGGTGCAGGCCTACTGTTTCCGGATGTGTCTTACCGACCACCCCGAGAACCGAATTCCCTTTGCCCGGCCAGAGGGTTACAACCCGGCGCAGTACGAGTTACTGGCCCGGGTTTACGCGGCGGGATGGCAGGAGACCTTCGGTAAGTTCGACCCCATCCCGAACCGCAAGACCGACACCAACAACCACGGCCCCTTTAGCACGGACAACATCGGGATGAACTACGACTACCCGGAGGCCAGCTACGAGCGCCGGCGGGAGATCATCAAGGAACACGAGAACTACCAGAAGGGCTGGCTGTACTTCATCACCACTGACCCGCGCGTGCCGAAGGAAGTGCAGGAGCGGATGCGGCAATGGGGCTTGGCGAAGGATGAGTTCAAGGACAATGGCGGCTGGCCCCGCCAGATCTACGTGCGGGAGGCGCGTCGGATGATCGGTAGCTTCGTGATGACGGAAAACGAGCTGCGGCAGCGCAAATCCACGCCCGACTCCGTCGGCATGGGCAGCTACACCATCGATTCGCATAACGTGCAGCGCTACATTACTCCCGAGGGCTACGTGCAGAACGAGGGCGACATCGGAGTGCCGCTTAAGGCGCCCTACGCCATCGCCTACGGCGCGCTGGTGCCCAAGCGCGGACAGGCCGAAAACCTGCTCGTTCCGGTCTGCGTCTCGAGCTCCCACATCGCCTTCGGCTCCATCCGGATGGAACCCGTCTTCATGATCCTCGGGCAATCGGCTGCCACCGCGGCCGTACTCGCGCTTGAGGGCGGCTTGGCGGTGCAAGATGTCCCGTACGCCCGACTGAGGGAGCGCCTGCTGCGCGACGGCCAAGTGCTAGAGCACCGCCCCGTGGCGTCGCCTTGAGCCTCCCGCTCCTCCTCGCGCTCGGTTCCGCCGCCCTTTTTGCGGTGGCCGCGCTGCTGCTCAAGCGCGCCTCCGACCTTGGGGCGGGCCTCTGGCGGACCGCGTTCGTCGCCAACCTAATGACCGTCGTGGTCTTTCAGCCGCTCTGGCTGCTCGGTGGGGAATGGCAGCCAGAGTTATGGTGGCAGCCTCTCGTCACCGCCCTCTGCTTCTCCGGGGGACAGTTTCTCACGTTGCTCGCCTTCGAAAGCGGGGACGTTTCGGTCGCCGCGCCCGTGATGGGGATCAAGATCCTCCTCGTCGCCGTGCTGGTGTCGTGGTGGGCGGGGGAGGCCCTGCGCTGGCAGCTTTGGATCGCGGCGCTACTCGCGAGCGGCGGCGTCGCGGTGCTGAACGCCTCCGGAATTGGTGGCCGTCCGCGCTTCCGAGTCGGGCGCACCGTGCTCATCGCCTTCGCCGCGGCCGCGGCTTACGCGGTATTCGATGTGCTCACCCAGTTGTGGAGTCCGCGCTGGGGCCTCGGGCGCTTCCTGCCCTTGACGGTCACTTGCGGCGGGCTGCTGGCGTTCCTCTACGTGCCCCGGTTTCGTGGGTCGCTTGCGGAGATCTCCGGGCCGACTTGGCGCTGGCTGCTCGCGGGCACTGCCGCGATGGGCGTGCAGTCGGCGGGGATCACAGGCGTTATCGCCCACTGGGGCGGGGCAGCCCCCGTGAACGTCGTCTACGGCTCCCGCGGACTCTGGAGTGTCCTCGCAGTCTGGCTCCTCGGTGCGTGGGCCGGCTCGCGGGAGTCGTCGGTGGGTCCGGTCGTACTGCGCGCGCGGCTTGCCGGCGCCCTTCTGATGCTCGGCGCGATTTCCCTCGTCTTGGGCTGAGGCCGCCGGAGCCGCGCGGCCCGTGTTAACGCTTGCCAGTCCGCGCGGGCGCGGGTGTGTTCCGCCCCGCACTCACCGATGGCCGCGAATTATACCGAAGCGAGCATCAAGACGCTCTCCTCCCTTGAGCACATCCGCCTCCGCCCGGGGATGTACATTGGCCGCCTCGGCAACGGGGCCCACGCCGAGGACGGAATCTACGTCCTGATCAAGGAGACGATCGACAACTGTATTGACGAATTCACCATGGGTCATGGGCGGCGAGTCGACGTCGAGGTGCGGGAGCGCTCGGTCCGCGTCCGCGACTACGGCCGCGGCATCCCGCTGGGGAAGCTGGTGGACTGCGTGTCGATCATCAACACGGGCGCCAAATATGACAGCGAGACGTTCCAGAAGTCGGTCGGCCTAAACGGCGTCGGTCAGAAGGCCGTGAACGCGCTCTCGCTCGAGTATCGGGCCCAAGCCTTCCGTGACGGTCAGAGCCGATTGGTCGAATTCGCCCAGGGCCGCCTTCGGCGCGACGGCAAAGTGGTCAAGACGGAGGATCGCAACGGCACGCTGATTGAGTTCACGCCTGACGAGGCCCTCTTCGGCAAGGACTTCCGCTTTCGCCCCGAGTTCATCGAGGACCTCCTCTGGAACTACGCCTTCCTCAACCGCGGGCTTACGCTCACGCTCAACGGCAAGGCCTTCAAGTCGGAGCACGGGCTGCGCGACCTGCTCCAGAAGAACCT
>SYDD01000110.1 GCA_005786775.1 Opitutaceae bacterium | reverse complement strand
TCGCAACGATGAGGTCGTCGGTTTGATCCCGATCTGGTCCACCAGTTTACACCTCGGCGCAGATCTTCGCATTTGGCTTGGGGCGCACTCATCGCTGGGCTTGGTTCTACTCGCGTGAGCTTCCGAATCGCTTCCGGCCCTCGTACCGCCAGTCGGGCGGCGGGTCGACATCGACATCGAGGCCGGAGGGCGCGAAGGTGAGCGCGGCGGGCCTAAATTCCCCGGCTCCGAGCTGGAGCCTTCCGCCCGTTATTTGGGGTCTCGCGGGGCTGGCCGCGGGTGCCGCGATCCAGTTTGCGCCGCTGGCGGGACTCGCGCCCGAGGGCCGGCGTGGCCTTGCCTGCACGGTGGTGGCGGTCGTGTGGTGGGCGGCCCGGGTGATGCCCGCAGGTTACACCGCGCTCGGCTTGCTGGTAGCGCTGACAGTCCTGCAAGTGGCGCCGGCCGCCGTGGTGTTCGGGATGTTCACCAGCCCGCTGCTTTACCTCGTGGTGGGCGGGTACCTGCTGGCCGCGGCGGTGACCTCCTCCGGTCTCGGGCGGCGCATCGCGTATGCCTGGCTGGGACGTTGGGTCACCGGCTACCGTAGCCTGATCGTGTCCTGCTACGTGCTCACCTTCCTGCTGAGCTTCCTCATCCCGCAACCCTGGCCGCGGGCCTTTCTCCTGATGGGGGTGATGGCGGTGGTGATCCAGGCGGCCGGCCTGTCGCGGGAACACGGCGCCGCGGTCGGGCTGGCAGTTTTCGCGGGCTCGGCACCGGTCTCGATGATCCTGCTCACGGGCGATAGCGCGATCAACGTGCTGGCAACCAGTCAGCCGGGCATCGAGGCGCTGGGCTGGCTGGGCTGGCTGCGGCTGATGGGCATGCCCGGTGTCGCCGCGAGTGTCCTCTGCTGCGTGCTGCAACTCCGGCTGTTCCCCGGCCCCGCGAACTTCCGGCTCGACCGGGCGCGGGTGCGCCTTGAGGCGGCCGCGCTCGGCTCCCTGACGCCGGCGGAGGTTCGCACCCTTGGTTGGCTCGCCGTCGCCACCATCGGGTGGCTGACCGGGCCCCTGCACGGACTGCATCCGGGCTGGGTGACGGTGCTGGCCGCGCTCGGTCTGGCGCTGCCCTGGGCGGGCGGCGTGCTGGGGCCGGCGCACTGGCGGCAGGTTCCGCTTGAGACCCTGATCTTCCTGGCCGCGGCGGTGGCCTTGGGCCGGACGGGCGGCCCGCCGGAGACCAATGCTGCGACGGGCCTGAACGTCGGTGGCACCGGGCTCAACGCGTGGCTGGCAGCCCAGCTGTTGCCGGCCGCGGTCCCCGGGAATCCCTTCCTGCTCGCGGCCCTGATCGCCGCGGTCGCGATGCTCCTGCACCTCGCGTTGGGCAGCGTCGTCGCCGCGATGAGCATCGCCACACCGGCGTTGATCGCGTTCACGGCCCCGGCTGGCATCGACCCGCTGGTGCCCGCGCTGATCACCTACACCGCGGTGGCCTGCCACTGGCTCCTGCCTTTCCACCATATGAACGTGCTGGTCGGGCTCGGCGAGGGCAACGGGGGCTACACCCAGCGCGAGGTGCTCCGCCTCGGGCTGCCGATGACCGCGGTGGTGTTCGTGGTGGTCCTCGCCGTCGAGGTGCCGTGGTGGATGTGGCTGGGGCTGCTGTGAGCGCGCGGCCGCGCGGGCCGGATCAGGCCTCGAAACCGTAGGGCGCGCGCCAGCGGCCCTCGGCGAGCTGGCGCGCCGCCGTTAGTTCGGCCGCGCCTGCACCCTCGACCGCCGTGAGCTCCCCGGTCTCCGGTGCGACCTCCAGCCAGGGGCCGATGCGGAACCGCGCCTGACCTAGGTCGAGCTGGTTCGCCCTGAGGTGCCCGGCCAACTGGTCCACGAGCTCCGCGGCCCCGGCGTGCGGACGGACCGCCTCACGGCATGCGGCCAGCGCGTCCTCGCGGCCGAGCCGCCAGGACAGGTTGCCGAGGTGGCAGACGGCGGAGGAGGCGTGGCCTTCCGCCAGCGGCGCATTCAGCTCCCCGCCGCGCCGGGAGCGCACCGCGTCGAGGAAGTTCGCCAGATGGCGTCCGCCGCCCTCGCCGGGGAACTGGCGGAGCCGCTTGCCCTCGCGGTCATAAATCACGCCGCCGCCCTTCAGGCCGACAAAGGAGCCGCCCTCGCAATCCAGCGCGAAGCCCTCGCGGATGCCGCGGAAGGCGTCCATCGCCCGCTGCCCCGCCTTGGCCGGGAGGTTGCGGTTCTCCACCAGCATCGGCAGGCCCGGGTAGTCCACCAGCGTGAGCTGCGTGTTGGGCGTCTCCGCGGCGTCATCGACCCCGAACCGGCCGCCGAGGCAGCGCACGCGCCGGGGCAGGCCCGTTAGACCGGCCATATAGCGGCAGGCATCGATCGGGTGCACGCCGCTGTTGCCGAGGTCGCCGTCGCCGGTCGACCAGAACCAGTGCCAGTCGTAATGCAGCTTCGGGCGGGTGAGCGGATCCGCGGGAGCGGGTCCGCAGTACAGGTCATAGTCGAGGCCCGTGGGCCGGTGGGGCGCCGCGCGGCCGATCCCGGGGCGGTACTCGTACCACGCGACGTGCGCGGAGCGGGGCCGGCCGATGTGCCCTTCGCGGATCCAGGCCGTGGCTGCGCGGATGCCGTCGTCCGAGCGGTACTGCGTGCCCGATTGCACGATGCGGCCGTGGCGCGCGGCGGCGGCGAGCATCCGCGGACCCTCGCCGAGGCTGTGGGAGACGGGCTTCTCGACGTAAACGTCCTTGCCCGCGCGGCAGGCCCACGCGGTCAGCACGGCGTGCCAGTGGTTGGGCGTCGCGATGACCACCGCGTCGACGTCCGCCCGCTCGAGGATGCGCCGCGGGTCGGTCGCGCCGGCGACGGTGACGCCCGCCTCCTTGGCCGCCGCGACCTGTTCCGCGAGGCGCTGGGGATCGACATCGCAGAGGGCGGTGAGCCGGGCGCCGGGGAACTTCAGCAGCATCCGGGTGTGGCCGCGGCCCTTCCCTCCGAGCCCGATCACCGCGAGGCGGATATCCTGGTTGGAACCCGCGGCGCCGAGGCGCAGGGCGGGAAAAGCAAGCGCGGCGCTGGCGGTCGCACGGACAAAGTGACGGCGGGTGAGGGTGTTCATCGGGATTTCATTTTTCCTTCGGGGACGGGCCAGTGTGAGCTTTCGGTGCGGGCGGAGCGGAAAAGGTCTCGGGCACGGGCGACGAACGCCGGCTGCGAGGCGGCGAGGTCGCGCGTCTCGGCCGGATCCACGGCGAGATCGAAGACGAGGATGGGTGCCGACGGATTCTCGCGGACGGCCTTGAGGCGTCCCTCGCGCACGGCCTGCGAGAAGGTCTTCTGGTGGTGCTCCCAGTAAAAGTGGCCGGGGCGTTCCCTCACCTCGCCGCACAACGCCGGCACGACGCTGATGCCGTCGATATCCGGCGGCGGTGCCGCGCCGGCGAGGGCGGCCGCCGTCGGCAGCACATCCCAGCCCCCCCAGGGATAATCGCTGCGCCGGCCGGCCGGGACCTGCCCGGGCCAGCGCACGATCATTGGCGCGCGGATCCCGCCTTCGAAGAGCGAGCCCTTGTGCCCGCGGAGGCCACCGTCGCTGCCGAAGAAGTCCGCGATTCCCGCCCGCGCCGGGGCTCCGTTGTCCGAGCAGAAGAAGACGACCGTGTTCCGCTCCAGACCGTGCCTGTGGAGGCGTTCCAGCACCCGGCCCACCTCGCGGTCGAGCCGCGTCACCATTGCGGCGAACGTGGCCCTTGGCTCTCGCACCTGATTTTTCCCGCCGGCTCCGTCGGCCGCCGGCTCGGGGAACTTGCCGCGGTACTCGGCGAGTGAGTCCTCCGGGACCTCGAGCAGCGCGTGCGGGCTGGTGTACGCGAGATAGAGGAAAAATGGCCGGTCGCGGTGGTCGTCGATGAACGCGAGCGCCTCTTCCGTCATCAGGTCGTTGGAGTACTGTCCGCGCCGGCCGCCCAGATTGCCGGACAGCGTGATCTCCTCCTCGTTGCGCCAGATTTTCTCCGGGTAGTAAAATTCGGCGAGGTCATTGTTGAGGTAGCCGAACCAGCGGTCGAAACCCTGCCGGTTGGGGATCCCCTCCGTGCCGGGTTCTCCGAGCCCCCATTTGCCCGCGATCGCGGTGGCGTAACCGGCTGACTTCACGACCTCCGCGACGGTCACGTCGGACGCGAGCAGAGGGACGCGCGCGAGGCCGGCCCGGCCGTGATTGCCGCGGATCCGGGTGTGGCCGGTGTGCTGGCCGGTCATCAGCACGCTGCGGGTGGGGGAGCAGACGGAACCGCCGGCGTAGTAGTGGGTGAAACAGGTGCCCTCGGCGGCGAGGCGATCGAGGTTTGGGGTGCGGATGCGTTGCTGGCCGAACGGCCCGATGTCCCCGTAGCCGAGGTCATCGGCCATGATGAAGACAAGATTGGGGCGCGGTGCCGGAGCGGCGGCGAACGCCGTTGCGGCCAGCAGCAGTGGCAGCAGCGGGATTCGCCTCATCGTGAGACGGGGGCGGACGCGTACGCCGCGAACTCCTCGCGGATGCGGGCCGCTTTCTCGTCCCCGCGATGAAAGACCAGCCGGTAACGGAGTAGGAGTTCGCCTCCCGCGGGAATCACGTGGTCGCCGGCCTTCGGCTGGTCCTTCAGCTTCTCGAAGTCGTGCCGGCCGAAGGGATTTGCCGAAAGCAGGCCGTAGTCCCGCGCATGCCACCACGTGGGGTGCCGGAAATTGCTCGGATGCTCCAGCAGGGCCACGCCGATCACCCGGCCGTCGGGCAGCGGGCCGTTGTAGGCGGCCCACCCGGCGCGCTTGCCCCACGCGGGAATGCCGGAGTCGCCGTTCGCGTTCACCAGGCGGCCCGTGCCGGGGCGTTTGGTCGGGCCCTTGCCGTGGGTCACCCGCAGGGCCTCGTTCACCCGGATCGCCATCGTGCCCTCCTCGGTATCGCCCAGAGTTACCGGCCCGTGCGTCGCGAGGAGCCGGACTTCGTAGTCGAGGCGGGTCACCGCGCCCGCGCGGGCGATGCGCAGGGTCGTCTCGTCGGTCAGCAGCGGCTGGCCGTCCGCCGTCTCCCAGACGCTGCGGACGCGCAGCAGGCCGGCCGGGCCGTCCCGGGTCTCCACGATCTGCTCGAGGCGCACGCGTCCCGTCTTCCGGTCGGGCAATTCCCGCCAGAGGTCGTGGCCGTTGACCGCGCCGTGGGCGAACCAGACGCCGCGGTGCCAGTCGTGGTCGGGCACCTCGGCGGGGTTTTGCCTGAACGGGTAATCGCGGGTGTAGGCGGTACCGTCGGCATCAAGGATGGGGTAGAGGCAGGGCTTGGGCCAACCCGCGTGGAGGTAATCCGAGAAGTGACGCCCGCCGATTTCGATGCGGACGCGGTCGGTCTGCCGGGTAAAGGTGACCGGCTCCGCGGCAAGCGCGACGGAGAGCGCCGCGACGGGGGCGAGCAGGTGGAGCAAGGCTTTCATTGGGCGAGGGATTGGCGCTTGGTCTCGGGGGCGAGCCAGATGACGAGGATGCCCGCCGCGTAGATGAAGGAGGCGGCCGCGCCGACCCGGGCGTAGCTGCCGCCGAGGGCGGTGAAGAGGGCGCCCGCGGCGAGCACCCCGACGGCGGTGGCGAAACGGCCGACGTTGTAGGAGATCCCGGCGCCGGTCGCGCGCACGGCGGTCGGGAAGAGCTCGGGCAGGTACAGCGGCAGCCAGCCGAAGAAGAGCGTGGCGACCAGGCCCTGCGCGAAGACGATGGGCAGGAACGTCGCCTCCAACGGGGCGGTCAGCCGGAACATCGCCCACGTCAGGCCGAAGGCGCCCACGCTGATCAGGAAGTAGGAGAGGCGCCGGCCGAGCAGCGCGGCGATCTGGGCGCCGATCAGGCTCCCGAGGATCGCGCCCTTGGCCCACCAGCCCTGCGTCATCGCCTTGTAGTT
>SYDD01000109.1 GCA_005786775.1 Opitutaceae bacterium | reverse complement strand
TCGCGGGCAGCGGCCCGGTGACGTCCACCCGGCACTCTAGCAGGGAATACTGGCTGGTCTGGCCCCGTTTCCACTGCGGCTTGATCGAGGCCACCTCCACCCCGCCGGCGCGGCCCCACCGGTCGAAGGCGGTCAGCAAGTCCTGCTCCGCCTTGGCCGAGTCCTTGGGCAGCGCTTGGCCCTGCATCTCCTGCCAGAGCCCCCGCGTCCGCTCCCCGCGGGCGACGGTCGACTCACCATCGTTGACAAGTTTGCCCAGCCGGGCGGTCTCGGCGCTCCGAGCCTGCCACGCCCGGGTCAGCGGGCTAATCACCACGCTATCGAGCAGAAGCAGGGCCAACGCGACGCCGGTCAGGATCAGCAGCCAGCGTTGTCGATCCAAGGCGGGTTTGGTCATGGCGAGGTCCCTCCGACCCAACGGAAGTTGAACGTGAACTGGGCCGGGGTCTTGCCCCGGATCTGCTCGATCTTGACCGCCTGCACCTCCCGCGACTGGCGCAGCAGGTCCTGCGTGCGCAGCAGCGAGGCGTTGTCGCGGGCCGTGCCGGAGACGGTCACATTCGTCTGCCCGTGGATCTCGAAGGACTTGGCGGTCACCGCCCCGGTCTCCGGAAAGCATTCGGTCACCTTCCGCAGGATCGAGAGGTTGCGGAACGACGTGTCGTACCACGAGCGGTACTCGCGGATCCGCGACTGGACGGTCTCAAGCTCCTTGACCGTGGAAGCCATTTCCTCCCAGCGGGAGCGGAGGGACCACAGCCGGTACTCCTGCCAGCCGAAGCCAAGGCCCGCCAGCAGGAGCAGGCCCGCCACCGCCACCCCCGCCGTCGCGAGGCGCCGCGAGCTGTATCGGGCGGCCAGCTGCGCCCAGCGGCTGGGACGCGGCGGAAGAAACTCAAGATATCCCGCCTGCCCGGAGGCGCGGGCGAGCGCCAAGCGCTCGACCAGCTCCTCGCCGGGCACGCGGCCCGGTCCTGCCGCCGCCACCTCCAGCCCGACCTCTCCGGCCCAGGCCTCGACCGCCGTCGCGAGCGCCCCGACCAAGGCGGGCTCACCGTGCAAAGCGAGCCGGCGAAGCGCCGGACGCACCGCCTCCGGCACCTGCTGCAGCGTGATCCGCAGCTCCCGCAGCAGGGCCGCCGAATGCAGCACGCGTTCCCCGGACTCCGACTCGATCGTCGCCTCCAGGGCCCGCCAGACCACGAGGGCGCCCTGGAAACCCACCAACAGGACGGCGCCCTCGCCCTCCAACCAGAGCGTGACCTGGCCCGCCGCCGCGGCCCCCAGCGCCCCGGGCGCCGCCGGCAAGGCGAGCGTGAAGCCCAGCGGCCGCAGCCCCGCGGCCCGCAACACGAGGTCCAGCTTGGCCAACTGCGCCCGCGCGACCGCGAGCAGGGTGACTCGCCGCTCTCCTCCCGCCTCCCAGCCGGAGCGGACGATCTGTAGCTCCTCGGGCGCGCTGGGGAACCCCCGCTCCGCTGCCAACTGCAGGAATCCGTCCAAATCCTCACCCTCGAGGCCCGCCGGCAGGGCGACCGGGAGCGTCATCACCCACGCGGGCGGGAGCGCGACGACGGCGTGCCGCTCCTTCACGCCGGCCGCCTCCAGCTGGTTGCGGATCTCACGCCCCACCAGTTCAGGCTCAGGATGCAGGAGCTCGAGGGTCAGGGGCGCGCTGAACGTGCGGGCCTCCAGCGGCGCGGACTTCCCGCGACGCACGAGCGCGGCGCGCAGGTGGCCCGGCTCGAAGGCCAGGACCAGAAAGGATGGGGGCGGGCGGTGGCTCATAGGCGATTGCGGGTCTCCCGCAGCAGTTGGCGGGCGCTCGGGCCGAGGGCCCAGCCGCTGGCCGCGAGATCCTGATGGTAGACGATCCGGGGCGTCGACCGGCTCACGTCGAAGACGGTGCGGGTCCGGGCATAGCCCCGGCCGCCGCGGGCCACGGCCACCACGTCCGCCGTGAACTGGTAGGATCGATCCGTGATGTACGGCCCCGCCCGCGTGATCGCGCCGCGGCTCAGCACCTGCGTCAGCCAAGCGAACGATCCGCGCACCGCGTCCGGATTAGCCAGCCGGTAGGCAACAAGCGCGGGCGCGTTTTCCGGCCCGATACCCGGGATGCAGCCCAGCACCACCTCGTCCGCCGTGTTGACGTTGATGCGCCCGGTCACGGTCGCGCCGGAACTGGTCGTCACCTCGTCCCGCACCTGGGCCCACTCCTCGGCGGTGAAACGTCCCTCCACCATCAGCTCCGCGGGGCTGCGCAACTCCTGGCTGCCAAGCGCGCGCGCGATCTCCTGCGCCCGGCCGCCGCCCAGCCGGCCGAGCAGCTGGAGGAAGGCCGGGGACTGCCGGGCCTGCGCCGTCGCCACGTTCAGCCGCCGCGAGCCGTCCGGGCGCGTGTTGGGCTCCCGGCTGTACACGGTCACATACTCCAGGACGCCCGGTTGGATGAGCCCGTCCGCGTTGTCCCGCGGGGCCGACTGGTCGCCGTCATTCTCGTTCTCATCCAGCACGCCGTTCCGGTTGACGTCCTCGCCGAGCAGCACGTCGAGCGAGGCGCCGTAGACCAACCGCAGCTCGTCGACGGTCTCGAACGGCGCCCCCTTGTTCAAGCGCGGGGGATCGAGCAGGCCGTAGGTGCCGTCCCCGCCCCCGCTCTGGCTGCGCGTGCGCCACGCCACGATCGCGTCGACCAGTTCGGGCGTGATTCCCGGCAGCAGCTCCAGCATCGAGCGTGGCGCGGAATTGAGATTCAGCTTGGCGCCCTCGTCGACCAACCGGAAGACCGGCTCGTCGCCCGGACGCTGGTCCGGGTCGCGCCCGAGGAACCAGAAGGCCGCCTCGCCGACGGGCAGGGCCTCGGCGCGATAATCGTCCGGATGCGGCACCACGCCGTTCAGGCCAAACTGGCCCAGCACGAACGCGGCGTAACGTGTGCCCGCCAGCGCGGCCTGCCGGGCCTCGACCTCCATCACCTGGTTGTCCGCCGCACGCAGCTCGGCCGCCATCTGGTCCGCGAAATAAACCGCCAGCGCCACCAGTCCGAGACAGACCCAGAGCACGATGATCATCACGGAGCCGCGGCGCCGCGGGTTCCGGGGGAGCGGCGGGCGGTTCATGGCAGCGCGCCCTCATCCTCCTGCGCCAGCGTGGCCGTGGTCTTGACCAGCACCGGCACCACCACCTCGTAAAGTCCCGCGGGCCCGCCGCCCGCCTCGCCCGCGAGCGTGAAACTGAAGCGAAGCGCCGCGGGCAGGGTCTCGGTCGCCATCGAATCCCACGTGTCGGTCCACGCGAGGCCATCGAAATAGGACAGGCCCGCGGACTCCACCCCGCCGAGCACCAGTTCCTCCTCGGGCAAGGCCTCCTGCACCGGGAGCAGGTTCCGGGTCACGGCGCGGATCAGGTCGCGCCCGTTCCCGCCGGTCGCGGAAGGGACGAGAAAGTACGCCACGCGCTGCTGGTCCGCGAAGGGCGTCCAACCGTCGATGCGCCCGGTGTTGGTGCTCAGATCCGGGCTCACCCGCTCGCCGATGGCGTCGGCCATCGAACCGGAGAACGGGCTGGTCTGCAGGCCCTGCGCCAGGGAGGTCTCGCTTCCGGGCAGCATCAGGCCGGCCAGGTCCCGGCGCAGGATGCCCACCGCCCGCTGCACCCGCCGGTCCTCCTCGATCCGGGCGTGGGTGGTCTGGTGCAGCCGCAATGCGCCAAAGTAGCTCGTCTGGATCACGATCAGCACGACCGCGCCGACCACGATGCCGATCAGAAGCTCGAGGAGCGTGAAGCCGCGCCGAGAACGGACCGGACTGGAGGTCTTGCGCCGCATCAGCCCTGCCCTCCGATGGCGCTCTCCGCGGTGCCCGTCGAAGGCAGGAGGGTGGCCAGCGCGATCTCCTGCGCCGTCCCGCGGACGGAGAAGGTCACGGTCACCGTCACCTGCTGCAGGGCATCCTCGGGCCAGTTCTCCACCCGCGCGGACCAAGGGTATTCGAACGGCCCCTCCTGCGCGACGCCGCTGGAGGCGCCAGCCGCAAGCTGGCCCTCGAGGAGCAGTTCGCCCAGCACCCGCTCCCCCACCCGCACCGCGGCCGCCTTACGCTGACCCAGCTCGCCGGCGCGGCTCGCCACGGCCATCGCCTCCATCGCCACCGGCACGACCAGCGCGATGAGCATCAGGGAGGCCAGCACCTCCACTAGGGTGAAGGCCCGCCGGACGGAACGACGTTCAGGGCCGCGCATCGGGGGTCCGAATCTCATAGCCCAGCCGGTTGGGCGTGAGCGCGATCTCCAGCGCGCCCCCGTCATCCTGGCGAAGCACCAACCGCGGGGGCGACGCGGGATCAGGAAAACCATCGGGATTGAAGCGGATGGCCGGCCGGTCCGCGGGCAGGCCGAGGCGTTCGTCGTCCTGCTCCGAAACGAGCCCCTCCACCGCGACCACCACCTCGAGGCGGAGGCTCGGCTCAAGCGTGAACCCGAGGCGGCGGACCTCGCCCACGCCGCCGAAACCCGGCGCCGGTTCCACGCCGTAAGCGGATCGCGCCAGGTCGAACCAGACCACGACCGGCACCGCCTCCGCCGCCGCCTGGCTGCGCGCGTAATGCAGGAGGGAAAGGACGCGTTGCGCCTCTCCGCTGAGCGCCCGGCCCTTGAAGAACGAGGCCATCCGGGGCGCCACCAGCGAAGCCACGGTCAGCAGCAGCACCATCACCACGATCAGCTCCACCAGCGTGAAGCCGCCCCGCCCCGCGGCAAAACGCGGGCGGCCCAAGGGGCGATTGTGGCGGCCGGGGCTCATCCCGCGTGCAGGAAGCAGGTCAGTTCGCGGCCACTCGGCCGTTCACGATGTCATCGGCGGTGTTCGCCTGGCCATCGGGGCCGACGGATCGCAGATCGTAACCGGAGGGATTCACCCGACCCGGAAACTCGTAGGTGTAGGGACGCCCCCAGGGGTCGGCCGGGATCTCGCTCTTGAGGTAGGGCCCGCGCCAGTTCGGCACGTCGGCCGGGGCGGCCACCAACTGGTTCAGGCCGTCCTGACCCCGCGGGTAGCTGCCGGTGTCCACCTCAAAGGCGTCCAGCGCCGTGCCAAAGGTGGAGATCTGGGTCTGCGCTGCCGTCACCCGCGCCTGCTCCGTGCGCCCCGTGAACTTCGGGAGGACGAGGGAGGCCAGGATGCCGAGGATCACGAGGACCAGCAGCAGTTCGACGAGCGTGAAGGCGCCGCGGCGGGCGCGCCGGAGGGCACGGGGGGGGCGGGAGGTCATGGGTAAGGTCATTTGATGTGGTCCTGCAGGGAGAAGATCGGGATCACCATCCCGATGAAGATGGTGCCGATCAGCGCCGCGATGACGAAGAGCATCACCGGCTCCGCGAGGGCCACGACCGCCTTCAACTGGCGGTCCAGATCGCCCTCGGTGGTGTTCGCGATGCGGAGCAGTTCGGCGTCCAGCTTCCCGCTCTCCTCGGCCACCGAGATCATTTCCACCACGGCTCCGGGAAACAGGTCCCGGTTCTGCGCGAGGCTCTTGCCCAGGGCCTTGCCCTCCTTCACGCGGTCAATCGAGTCCGCCACCGCATCGACCAGAATCTGGTTGCCGATCGAACGCCGTGCCACGTTGAGCGCGCTGATCAGGGGCACCCCAGCGCCCAGCAGCGTGCCCAGCATCCGGCAGAACCGGGCCATCGCGAACTGGGCCAGCAGAGGCCCCAGCGTGGGCACGCGCAGGATCCAGCCCTCCCACGCCCGGCGGCCGCGCGGCGAGCGGAACCAGTGCCGGGCCGAGATGCCCGCCACCGCCAGCCCGGCGGCCAGAAACAGGCCGTAGCCCCGCACGGCATCGCTCACCCCCACGATCATCCGGGTGATGAGGGGCAGCTCCGCGTTGAAGCCCTGGAACACCAGCTGGAACCGCGGGATGAAGAAAACCAGCAGGAAGATGAGCACCCCGAGGGCCAGCAGCAGCAGGATCGCCGGGTACATCAGCGCCGTCGCGACCTTGCCCTTCAGCTCCTTCTCCCGCGCCTGGAAGTCCGCGATCTGCGCCAGCACGACGTCGAGGAACCCACCCGCCTCCCCCGCCTCGACCATCGCCACATACACCCGCGGAAAGGTCTCGGGCGAGCGCGCCATCGCATCGGACAGCGGCATCCCGTCGATCACCAGGTCGTGCAATTCCTTCCACTTGGCCTTCGCCGCGGGCTCCGCCGCCTCCCGGTGGATGATCACAAGCGCCCGGCTGAACGGGACCCCGGCCGCCAGCAGGCTGGACAATAGCCTGGTGAAGTTCTCCAGGGTCCGCGCGGAGATCTTGTTGCCCCCGCCCAGCGAAAGCCGCAGCCCCGCCCCCGCCTTCCCGCCGCTCCCCGCGGTTCCCGCCGCCTCCCCCAGACGCACCGGTCGCAGCGCCCGGCCCTCCACCAGCCGCAACGCCTCCTGCCGGTTCGGGGCCTCGATCAGGCCTTCGACCGCCACGCCATCCGACTGCAGGGCTTTGTAGGCAAACTGCGGCATCGCGCGTTCAGGAAGCGTCCGGCGCCTTCGCCGCCCGCGGATCCTCCTCGTGGACCGTCGTCACGCTCAGGACCTCCTCGATGGTGGTCCGGCCCTCCCACACCAAGCGGCGGCCATCCTCCGCCAGGGTCGTCATCCCCGCCCGCCGCGCCGCGTCGCGGATCACGTCCGTCGAGGCGTTCTGGAGGATCAGCTGACGGATCTCATTGCTGGTGTCCATCCACTCGAAGATCGCCTGCCGCCCGTGAAAACCGGTCTGGCGGCACTCGCGGCACCCGACCGCCCGGTAGATCGGGGTCTCCTCCGGGATCCCGATGCGGCCGCGATAGGCACGCGCCGCCGGCGAATCATCGACCGCCTTGCACCGCGGGCAGAGCAACCGCACCAGCCGCTGCGCCAGCACCGCCTCCAGGGAGGAGGCCACTAGGTAGGGCTCGACGCCCATATCCACCAGGCGCGTCAGCGCGCCCGGGGCGTCATTGGTGTGCAGGGTCGAGAACACCAGGTGGCCCGTCAGCGAGGCCTGGACCGCAATCTGCGCCGTCTCCTGGTCCCGGATTTCACCGATCAGGATCACATCGGGATCGTGCCGCAAAATGGACCGCAACCCGCGCGCAAAGGTGAGACCGGACTTCTCGGAGACCTGGATCTGGTTCACCCCCCGCAACTGGTACTCAATCGGATCCTCGATGGTGACGATCTTCCGCTCCGCGTCGTTGATCTCCTGCAGGGCAGTGTAGAGCGTCGACGTCTTCCCGCTACCCGTGGGGCCCGTGACCAGAACGATCCCGTGGGGCAGCTCCAGCACCCGGCGCAGGCAACTGTACTCGCGCTCATGCATCCCGAGGTCGCGGACGCCCCGCAGCGCCGAATTCTGCCGCAGCAGGCGCATCACCACCGCCTCGCCGTGCAGCATCGGGATGATCGAGACGCGGATGTCGACCTCGGCGGCCTCGATCCGGACCTTGATGCGCCCATCCTGCGGCAGGCGCTTCTCCGCGATGTTCAGATGGCTCAGGATTTTCACCCGCGCCACGATCGCCGGCTGGAACTTCTTGATCTGCGCCGGCACCGGCACCTCCTGCAGCACGCCGTCGATCCGGTAGCGGATCCGCAACTCCTCCTCGAAGGGCTCCAAGTGGATGTCGGAGGCCCGCAGCTC
>SYDD01000108.1 GCA_005786775.1 Opitutaceae bacterium | reverse complement strand
GCCGGCGATCTGGGCGAGGTCGCGGCCCACGCGGCGGCCGGAACCCTCGGGGAAATCAGCCTGCGTCTGTTCCAGCCGCTGCGCTTCATGCTGGCGACGCCCGCCGCCGATCCGGCCGAGATCGTCGCGCGCCTCGGCGCCCCGGTCTGGCTGGAGGAGAAGTACGACGGCATCCGCTGCCAGGTTCACCGAGACTCCGGCCGCGTGGAGCTCTACTCGCGCGAGCTCCGGCCCCTGACGGCCCAGTTCCCTGAGCTGGTGCGGGCGGCCGCAAGCCTGCCGGAAGATTTCATCGGCGACGCGGAACTGCTGGCCTGGCGGGACGGCCGCGCGCTGCCGTTTGCCGAGCTGCAGCGGCGCCTCGGCCGACGGGGTGACGACCTGTTTCTCGGTGCGGAAATCCCGGTCTCCCTCTCGTTCTACGACCTGCTGTGGCACGCGGGCCAGCCGCTCATCGCCGCGCCGCTGCGGGAGCGCCGCCGTCGCCTCGAGGGCCTGCTCGCCGGGAACCGCAGCCCTGCTCTCCTGCTCGCCCCGGTTTACCAAGGCACCACCGCGGTCGAGATCGAGGCCGCCTTCCTCGCCGCACGCCGGCGGGGCAACGAGGGCCTGATGGCGAAGGACCCGGGCAGCCCCTATTCACCGGGCCGACGCGGCCTAGCGTGGTTAAAGTTGAAGCGGGCCGGCGCCACCCTCGACGTGGTGGTCGTCGCCGTGGAGCAAGGCCACGGCAAGCGACGCGACGTTTTGAGCGACTACACGTTCGCGGTGCGGGACGAGGCCACCGGGCGACTGCTGGTCCTGGGCAAGGCTTACACAGGTCTAACCGACGCCGAGATCGCCCGCCTGACCGACCACTTTCTCGCGACCACTACCGCCATCCGGGGCCGCCGCCGTGAGGTGCTGCCGCAAGTGGTGCTCGAGATCGCCTTCGACGCGATTCAGGCTAGCCCGCGCCACGACTCCGGGCTCGCATTACGCTTCCCGCGGATCGTGCGTTTGCGGCCGGACAAGACCCCCGCCGAAATCGACACGCTCGCGCACTGCCGCCGCCTAACCGAGGTTCGCTTCGCCCCTGAGGAAAGGAACGCGGTTGAACCCGCCGTGTCGCCCCCACAGCCTCAACCGATGACCGCCGCGTCCCCCAGAGTATGCGAGGCCTGATCGCCGCCAGCCTACTCGCGGTTTCGATTCTCACCAACGTTTCCGCCCTCCCCGTGCTGCCCGGAGAAGAGCTCCATTACCGCGTCGCCTGGGCGCTGCTGCCGGGCGCCGGGGAAATCCGCCTGAGCGCCGCACGGCAGGACGATCCCGCCGGTTCACGGCTGCGGGTAGTCACCCACACCCGCACGCTCGGCCTCGCGCGGATGGTGCTGCCCTTCGAAGCCCGCGCCACCGCGGACTTCACGCTCGCGGATGGCCGGCTGCGCTGGTTGCGCGAGGAAACCCGCCAGCGGGGCGAGCAACGCGCGCATCAGGTCGCCTTCGATTACGTGGCCGGCCACGCCATCTGGACCGCCGACGACGCATCCGGCGCCTCCCGCGCCCTGACCCTGCCTCCGGGCGAGCCCTCCGATATGATCCTCGGGTTGCTGCGCACCCGCGACTGGCCGCTGGAACCGGGAGGCCGACGGGACGCGCTCGTGCTGTTCAATGATGAATTCTACGAGCTGACGATCCACTGCACCGGGCGCGAAACCGTCGACACGCCGCTCGGCCGCTTCACCACCCGCGTGCTGGAGCCGCGGATGGAGCGAACCGCCCCCAAGGGAATGTTCCGCCGCGGCGGCACGGTCCGCGTCTGGATCGCCGAGGATCGCTGGCGCCTGCCGGTGCGCTTCGCCGTCGAGTTCAAAGTCGGCCGAGGCGTCGCCACGCTGACGAGACACCTCCCGCCTGCAAGCGATGCTCCGGCTGCTCATCCTTAGAGGCGGCGCACTGGGCGACTTCCTCGTCACACTGCCCGCAATCGCGCTGCTTCGGGAGCGCTGGCCCGATGCGGAGATCGAGCTGATCGGCAATCCCGTCGCGGCCGCCCTCGCCCAGAAGCGTGGTCTGGTTGACCGGGTCCACCCGCAATCGTCCGCCCGATGGCGGCCCTTGCACGGAAGGGAGCCCCTGCCGCCCGACCTCCACGCCTGGCTCAGCACCTTTGACCTCGTCCTGAGCTTCCAGCCGGATCCGGCCGGGGACCTCGCCGCCCGCTTCCCGCTGCGGCACGGGCAAAGTTTTCTGACGGGGCCGCCCCACCCGAAGGTCGGTCCCGCCGCTGCCCACTACTGCGCCCCGCTGCGGCAGCTTGGATTACAGCCCAAGGCGCTCGTCCACCCGCTGGCGCCACTGGCCCCGCCGAACGCGGGTCCGCGCCCGGTGCTGATCCATCCCGGCAGCGGCTCCCCACGCAAGAACTGGCCCTGTGCCCGCTGGCTGGAGTTGGCCGCCCAACTTCCCGGCCCGGTGACGCTTCTGCTCGGTGAAGCGGAACTTGCTCGGCCGCTGCCGGCTGCATTGGCCGCGGCCCGCGCCGCCCGAGCCAACTGCCTGCCGCTCGGCGGCCGAGAACTGGACCTGCTCTGGGAACCATGCCTGGAGGAACTACTTCGGTGTTTGGCGGGCGCCCGCTTCTTCCTTGGCCACGATTCCGGCGTGAGCCATCTGGCCGCCTGCGCCGGACAGCCGGGTCTTCTGCTCTTCGGGCCAACTGATCCAGCGATCTGGAAACCTCCGGTCGCTAACGTTAGCGCACTGCGGCCCAGCGGCGGACTCGAATCCCTGACCGTTCCACAGGTCCTAGCCGCCGTCGGCCCGCTGCTCGAGAGGGCGTCCGCCTGAAATAAGCCTTGCCTTAACTTTTCCCGAAGCGCTTAACTGCGCGTTTCCTCTCATGAAAGCGACGATCAAGACCCAAGGCCAGCAGTTCACTGTCTCCGAGGGCGACATCCTCACCGTCAACCGCTATCCCGGCACCGAGAAGGGTGCCACCGTGGAGATCAAGGATGTGCTCGCGGCCGGTGAGGGCGAGGCCTTCAAGGTTGGCACCCCCACCCTACCGGGTGCGGTCGTATCGGCGACGATTCTGGAGAATAAGCGCGGCGACAAGGTGATCGTCTTCAAGAAGAAGAAGCGCAAGGGGATGGAGCGCAAGCGGGGTCACCGCCAAGAGCTTTCCGTCATCAAGATCAACTCGATCAAAGCTTAAGGAGAAACGACGTCATGGCGCATAAGAAAGGTCAGGGAACATCCACCAACGGCCGCGAGAGTCACTCGAAGCGCCTAGGCGTGAAGCGGTTCGGCGGCCAGTCCGTACTCGCCGGCAATATCCTCGTCCGCCAACGCGGCACGAAGCTCCATCCGGGCAAGAACGTCGGCCTCGGCCGCGACTTCACCCTTTTCGCGCTCACCGACGGCACGGTCCAGTACGATAAGGCCCACCGTAAGGTCTCGATCGTCACCGCCTGAGCGCAACCCGCTCCTCCTCTTAGGCCGGTTCCGCCTCGCGGAACCGGCCTTTTTCTTGCCCGCCCCCTGCGCCAGAGGCACGCTGCGCCAACCCCAACCTGATGCGCGCGCTCCTCCGCTGGCTCCCGCTTTGCCTAGCGCTCCTCGCCCCGGCCCGGGCCGGAGGTCCACCCCCGAAGATCTTGCACGTCGGCGTCGGGGTCGACCCGCAGGACCTCGACCCGCAGATCATCACCGGCCTCCCCGAGGCCCGGATCCTCCGGGCCCTGTTCGAGGGACTGGTTGTCATCGGCCCCGACGGGAATCTCGCGCCCGGCGTCGCCCGGTCGTGGGAGATTTCGGTCGACGGCCTGCAACTGACGTTCCACCTGCGCCCGGAGGCCCGCTGGTCGGACGGCCGGCCGCTGACCGCCCGGGACTTTGTCGCCTCCTATCAACGCATCCTGACGGCCAGTCTCGGGGCCCGGAACGCGGAGCGCCTCTACCCGGTGGTCGGCGCGGAGGAGTTCCATCGGGGACGCCTGACCGACTTCAGCCGCACGGGCTTCGCCGCGCCGGAAGACCAGCTTCTCCGGTTCACCCTGAAACAGCCCGCCACCTTCCTCCTCCAACTCCTCACGATGCCGGAGTGGCTGCCGGTGCCGCTGCACGTCGTCAGCCGGGTCGGACGACCGGACCAGCCGGGCAATCGCTGGACCCGCGCGGAACACTTCGTGGGCAACGGCGCCTTCGCGCTGCGCGCCTGGCGACCCGGCCAGCCCCTCGTGGTCGCACGCTCCCCCACGTATTGGGGTCGCGCCGCAGTCCGGCTGGATGAAATCCATTTCCACCCGATCGAGGACGCCGGGGCAGAGGAACGTTTATTCCGCCAGGGAAAGCTCCACCTCACGCAGACGATTCCCGCCGCAAAGATCGCCACCTACCGCCGGGAGCAACCGGAAAGCCTACGGATCGAACCCTTCGGCGGGCTCTACTATTACGTCTGCAACACCCGCCGCCCGCCCTTTGACGACGCGCGGGTGCGGCGGGCGCTGGCGCTGGCGCTCGATCGCGAGGCTCTCACTCGTCACGTCAGCCAGGGCGGCGAAGAACCCGCTTACAGCGCGGTGCGGCCTGGCCTGGCCGGTTATCCCGGCGTACCCGCCTTTCGGGCAGATCCCGCGGAGGCCCGGCGCCTGCTCGCCGCGGCCGGCTTTCCCGGCGGCCGCGGGTTCCCTCGGGTGGAGCTGCTGTACAACACGGCGGAACAGCACCGGGCTTTGGCGGAGGCGGTGCAGCAACGCTGGCGCCGCGAACTGGGCATCGAGATCACGCTGCTGAATCAGGAATGGACGGTTTACCTCGACGCCATCAACCGCTCCCACTCCTTCCAGCTGGCCCGGGGCGGCTGGGTGGTGGCCGAGCCGCACATCCATCTGGAACGCTGGCAGACCGGCCACGCCACGAATCAGGCGGGCTGGAGCCACCCGGGGTACGATCGCCTGCTGGCCGCGGCGCTGGCGGCGCCGACCACCGCCGAGCGCTACGCGCGCTACCTCGAGATGGAGGCGATCCTGGCTGAGGAAATGCCGTTCATTCCCGTCTACTTCCACACCTTGCCGCGGCTCGTCAGCCCCAAGGTGACCGGCTACCGCACCACCCTCGAGGACGCTTTCCCCTGGGCGGCGATTGACCTGCGCCCGTGAGCGCCGGCCGGGCGAAACCCCGGCGCCTCAAAGCCCCAAGATCGCCCGCAGCACCGCCGCCAACAGGTCGATCGGACTGCCGGACGAAGGCTGGCTGGGCTGACCGGGCTGGCCCGGTTGCCCCGGCTGGCCCGGCTGTCCGCCCTGGCTGGAGCTGGAGGAGGAACTCGCCCGGCTGGAGGAACTGGGGCTGCCGGGCTGTCCCGGTTGCCCCGGCTGCTGACCGGCAGGCCTTCCCGGCTGGCTCGGCGGCTGCCCCGGCTGGCCCAAACCGGCCAGCTGCGCCGGCGTACCCAACTCACGGCCCTCCCCCTCCTGGCCCCCACGGCTCGGCGTTCCCTGCTGATCCGCACCGCGGGCGGAACCAGCGGGCCTTCCACTGCCTGAGTTGCCGTCCGGACCGTCGTCTCGGCCATAGGGGTATTTGTCCTGCGCGTTGGGGATACCATCCCCGTCGATGTCCGGGTCCTGGGCATTGGGGATGCCGTCCCCATCCATATCCCCGTCCGCCGCGTTGGCCGTGCCGTCCCCGTCCAGATCGCCGCCCGGACCGTCGCGGCCATTGCCCGCGCCACCAGGTCCGGAAGGATCGGGATTGGTCCCGTAGCGATACTCGTCCTGCGCGTCCGGCACCCCATCCCCGTCGCTATCCTCGTCCCGTTCGTTGGGGATGCCATCCCCGTCCATATCAGGATCCTCGCGATTGGGAATGCCGTCCCCGTCGAGGTCTCCGTCGGGACCGCTGCGGCCGTCCGCGGAAACCCGCGCAAGCGCCTCGGTGCCCCGGCCGCCGACCTGACCATCCCCGCCGCGGCCGAACACGCCAGAGAAGGTGAAGCGCACGTGATCGACCTGACTGGAACCGAGCGAGGCGCGGTGCTTGATCGCCGCGTCGCGCACGACCTCCATCTCGATCCGGCGCCGCCGGGCCTCTTCCGCGTCCGCCATCGGGCCGAACAAGCAGGTCAGATTCTCGTGCCGGTAACGCACGTACCAACCCTCATCGCTTGGACCTAGCCCAGTGATGTTGATGCCGCCGTAGCGCTGGCGGAACTCGTCCGCGGGCAGATTCCATAGGTCCTCGATCGCCGAGACCGGATAGATCAAAGTCGTGGCTCGAGCCGTCACCGCCAGTGCGGCGAAGGCGAACCAAGCGAGGAGGCGGCGGAGCGCCCGCATCGTCGGTAAGTTCACAGCCCAGAGGGGATGACGCGCCCCTTTTCCGTCCGATTCGGACCGCCCTTGTTGACCGGACCCTTACCGCCGGTGCCGGTACCCTTCTCGTAATCCTGCGTGTTGGCGTTCGCGACCTGCTGCGTGCCAACGACGGCGGGGCTGCGCGGCTGTTGGGGAATGCGCATCGCCTGATCGCCGATGGCCATCGCGGTCGGCCGCGATGGCCCCTTACCGTCGGGGGCCGGCGGGGCAGCCTCGCCCTTAAGTTCCGCAACTTGGATGCCCTGGGCCTGATCGCTGGTGCCGGCCGCCGCCTTGTCGGACTCCTTGCCCCCAGCGCTGCCCGCTTGGTTCGACTCTGGTTTGCCCTGACCGCCTGGCCTTCCCGGCGGACCGCCGCTCCCCTCGGCGGCCGGTTCAGTTCCGGACTGGCCGGGCGGCGAGGAGGCTCCCCCCACCTTGTCCGTCCGCGCCTGTTCATCGCCCGGCAACTCAAAGTCCCCGATCATCCCGATCGCGGAGCGCTTCTCGGGCGCGTGCGCGGAGCCGTCGAGGAGCGCCGGGTCGGGCAACACGCCCCGGGCGCCCGCAGCGCCCCGGGGCGAGCTGGGACGGCCTGCGCCGCCCGCGTCG
This sequence comes from Opitutaceae bacterium, assembly GCA_005786775.1. Lineage (GTDB taxonomy): Bacteria > Verrucomicrobiota > Verrucomicrobiia > Opitutales > Opitutaceae > ER46. Next base: position 3,439 of record SYDD01000108.1, on the reverse strand, counting down.
GCCGCCGGGAGCGGGGCCAACGCGACGCCCGCCAGCACCACCCCGCAAAGGAGGAGTGGAAGCACAGAGGTCATTTCTGGTCGGAAGGAACGTTGCAGATCACGGTCACGACCGGTGGCGGCGTGCCCGCCCTCACTTGCAGGAGCAGGTTGATGTCGCGGTAGCCCTTGCGCCGGCCAATTACCTCGTAGTCGCCGGGCAAGATGCGGATCACCTCCGAGTCTAACTTCTGCGGCGCCCGAAAATTAGTAATCTGGACCCACGTGCTGCCGTCCGACTTAAAAGTCACCTCTACCGGTTTATTCTGTTCCATCAGCACGGAGTGCAGCTGTTGCACCCGGTCGCTATTGACGAGGTAGGAGGGCTTCACGGCCATCGCCTCGTTGAAGCGGCGAATGGCCCCCTGGAAATCCGACCGGTTGGCCAACTGCTCCGCGGCCTCGACATACTTCTGGTACTGCAGCAGCGCGCGGATGACCGTCCCGACCCGCGTGTATCCCTCCTTCGCCTCGGCGTGATCCGCGTCCAGCTTCAGGGTCTCGTTGTACGCCTCGCGCGCCTCAGACCACTGGTAGGCCTTCTCATAGTCGAAGGCCTTCGCGAGGGCTTTCTGCACCGCTTCCTGGTGCGCGTTGGCGCGGGCCGTCTTCAGCTGCGCCTGCACCTCGGCGTTTTGGGGCGTTACCTTCAGGGCGTTCTGCAGCTCGGCGATCGCCCGGTTCCAATCGCGCGCCTGGAGCGCCTCATCCGCAGCCGCTCTGGCGGCGGCGAAGCGGGTTTCCTTCTCCAGCCGGGCCGCCCGCGATTGCCCTTCCTGCGCCGCAGCGGAAAACCCATCCAGCGCGAAGGCCTGTTTGTAGGCCTCGGCCGCCTCCTTGAACTGCTTCTGCTGCTCCAGTTTAGTTCCCTGCTGCAGTAGGGCGTAAACGCGGTCGATATTTTCAGCCCGCTTCAGACCCTGCACGGCGGCCTCCAGCCCGGGAGACTTGGCGAGGGCCTCCTCGAACGCTTGGCGCGCGGCAGACTTCTCACCCGCCGCGAGCGCGCGCTGACCGTCGAACAGGCGGGCCTTGACGAAGGTGGATAGAGACTCCTCCGCGCGCTTAAGCTGGGCGAACCCTGCATCGAACTGCTTTTTCGCCCCGGCAAAATTGCCATCCGCAAGGAGCTTGCTGCCGGCGCCGGCCGCCTCAAAGGCGGCCTCGAGCGCGCCCGGCGCCAGACTGCGGGATAGCTCCAGTTCCTTGATCCGCAGCAGGATCGAATCGTACCCCTGCCGCGCCTCGCCCTTGACCTTCACGTTGCGGGTAAAGGACTCGATCTCCGGATTGAGCGCCTCAAAGACCGCGAAGGCCCGGCCGAAGTCACGGCCCTTGAGCAGCGCCTCCCCTTGGCTGAACAGCCGCTCCATCGTGATGAGCTGCTCAATTTGCGAAGGATGGTCGGCCGGCACCCGGCGGAGCTCCTTGAGCGCCTTGCCGGCCAGCTCGAAGGCCTGCTCCGCCTTGGCCTGGCTAATGAAGGCGGAACTCGCTTCCGCGACCGAAGTGGCTCCGGCCGTGGGCACGGGCGCGGGCGCAAAGACATCAGGCCCCAGGACGAGCTTGGCCCCCCGGATCACCAGCCCGGCCACCAGCAACAGGGCAAAAGCCCCGCCCAGCGTCCAGGCGATCACGCGTGGCCACGCCGGGCCACGACGGGTCTGCTCCTTGCCCGCTTCCGGGTTCCAGTGAATGATGCGGCGCCGCTTCGGGCCGCCGGGGGATTCCTCGGCCATAAGTTACAATGGGTTCAGACGTGGGGGACGCGTGAAGGTTAGCACTGACGAATCCAAGGTCCCGCGGGGTTTGCGGGACAATGGATGGTGCGAGGAACCGGCCAAAATGCAAAGGGCTTCGCCACACTGACTGTCGCCGGAAACTTGCGTCGGGCAGACTCGTCCTTTCCGTCCCCCTTTCCCCGCCATGAACGCCCGTCCGACGCTCGCCTTGCTCGCCTCCGTCCTCCTGCTCGCCGGCTGCCACCAGGTGCCCGTGACGGGACGACGCGCGATGAACCTGGTCGACGAGAAGGAGGTCACGAAGATGAGCGTGGGGATGTTCGAGGATCTCAAGAAGCGCTACCGGCCCTCTCGCAACCAAGCCCAGCAACAGCAACTGCAGCGCGTTGGCGGCCGGTTGGCGAAGGTCGTGTTCTGGGATATGCCGGACGCCGACTGGGAATTCGTGGTGTTCGACAACCCGCAGATCAACGCCTTCGCGATGGCGGGCGGGAAGGTGGGCGTGTTCACCGGCATCTTCCGCATTGCGAAAACCGATGACCAACTGGCCGCGGTGCTCGCACACGAGATCGCCCACGTCACGGCCAAGCACGTCCACGAGAAGCTCTCCCGTGAGCTGGCGGTCTCCACCGTCGGCACGGTCGGGGTGATCGGCGGTATCGCCGGGGGCGCCTCCGGCCTCGCGGTCGACGCCCTCGCCCAAGTGTATGGGCTAACCACCGGCATCGGCGGGTTCGCCTTTGATCGGGAGAAGGAGCGCGAGGCCGACTATATTGGCCTGATGTACATGGCCCGCGCGGGCTACGATCCGCAGGCTGCGGTCCAGGTGATGGAGGCGCTCGAGGCGGAGACGGGCAAGGACCCGATGCCCCCGGCCCTCCTCTCCACGCACCCGTCGCACCCGGAACGCATCCTGAAACTGATGGACGCGATGCCCAAGGCGCTGGAGGAGCGCGCCCGGGGCGGACAAGTGGCCAACCCGATCATCGTCCGCTGACCCGGCAAGGGGCGCCGCGCCCCGCCTGGTCCCGCGGTTCGAGTCTACTGGCCCTGCTTCTTCTTGCCGCCCTTGTTCGTCCCGCCACCCGAGCGGCCAAGCCATTCCGGCGGAATCTGGGCCGGAACCTTCAACTCCGTGCGCAACTGCGCCAACTGGCCTTCCAGTTGCTTGCGCGCCGCCGCGTACGCGGGATCGGCCAGGACATTGCGCAGCTCCCGCGGGTCCTTCTCCGTGTCGTAAAGCTCCCAATAGTCGTCCGCGGTCCCAAAGAAGTGCACGAGCTTGTAGCGGTCGGTGACGACCCCGTAGTGCGGCCGTACCCGATGCGGCGTCGGCCACTCGAAATACTGGTAGTAGAACGCCGTGCGCCAGTCCGCGGGTCGGTTGCCCGCGAGGATCGGCCGCAGGCTGCGGCCCTGCATCTCCCCCGGCGCCGGCAAGCCGGCCGCATCCAAGAAGGTCTGCGCGAAGTCCAGGGTCGAGACCAAGTCCTTGCTCACCCCGCCCGGACGGCTCACCCCGGGCCAGCGCACCAGCAACGGCGTCCGCAGCGACTCCTCAAAGATCCAGCGCTTGTCGAACCACCCGTGCTCACCGAGGAAAAACCCTTGGTCGCTCGAATAGACCACAATCGTGTTCTCGGCCAGGCCCTCCTTTTC
>SYDD01000107.1 GCA_005786775.1 Opitutaceae bacterium | reverse complement strand
TCCCTTCGATCCTGGAAGCTTTATCCTTCGGTCATCCTTCGGTAATCCTTCGGTTATTGGCCTAAAAATAGAGCTAAGTGCCTCGTAATACCGAAAGATAACCGAAGGATGACCGAAGGATTTGGGGAGGAGAATCGAAGGATCAGGCTGGGCAAAGGATCCCGAAGCCGAGCCGGCTCCGGGGTGTCATCGGGGCTGGAATGAAATTCTTAATCTCCAGCTCCAGAGTGGGTTAGGAGTTAATCGCGGTTATTTCCGGGGCGTACGCCCGGGGGCGGCGGGAGCGCGGGAGGGTGGGCGGCCTAAGCCGCCATCCACCCCAAGCCCATCGCGGCGGTGAGGCCCAGCCCGAGGGCCGGGCACCGGTGCAGGGCCGTGGAACCCAGCTTCAACCCCTGCGCGGCGATCCCGGGCGCTGGCGCAGGCTGAAACCCAGCGCGAGGTAGGCCAGCGTCCACAGGGCCAGCATTTGCAGGGAGAGGGCGCCCGCCGCCTGCCAGCGCGTGACGGCTGAGCCCAGATCGTAAAGCGGGACCGGTGGATCCGCGACCACGTAATCGATGGTACCGCGGAAGGCCCAGAATGCGGGGATGAAGGTCTCGGCCACGGTCGTCAGCAATCCTCCCTTCAGCCGGATCAGCAATCCGCTCAGCAGTAATTGGGGCAGAATGAGTAGGGGAAGGACGAGCAGCACCTGCTCGCGGCTTTTGACCAGTCCCGAGAAAACCAGCCCGATGCCCGCGCAAACCATCGCGGCCAACCAGCTGATCAGAAGAAACGGTCCGAGCTCGCCGAGGCGCGCGCTCGCGTCAAACCACGTGCTCCAGGCGGCCGCGTCGGCCAAGCCGTCGCGGAGTCCGAAGAGGGTGTAGACCACCACGACCGCGGGCACGATCTGGAGGGCCAGCACGATCCCGAGCAGACAGAACTTCGAGGCGAGGTAGGCGCTGGTCGCCACGCCGTTGGCGGACTCCCGCTCGAGGATCGGCCGTTCCTTCACGATTTCCGTTAACCCGGCAAGGAAACCAAGGATCAGGATCCCGAAGATGACGGTGAAGCGGAACTTCCAGATCGACCACGGATTCGTGATCTCCTTTTCCGGCACGAGCGACAACTCGCCGGCGAGGGCCCGTTGGGCCAGGGTGGCGGTCTGCGGTGAACCCAATCTGGCTTTGAGCAGCGGTTCCTTGTCCAGGAAAACGCGGATCTGCGCGGGGATGGTGGGCGTCGAGTGCTTCTCCTCGTCGGACAGCGCTAGGGCGTCGAGGGTGTGGCCCCAAAGCTGGCCGGCCAGCTGGATCTCGCGTGGCTCGAGCGGCCGGGTCAGGTAGGCCTTCTCGCCAAAGTCCTCGTGGGCAAACCCGGCGTAAGCGAGCATCACCATCAGGAGCGGAACCCCGACGATGAAGGCGACCGCGCGGCGGCTGCGCACCATGACCTCCAATCCCCGGAACAGAAGCGCGCTGAACTGACGCAGCCAACCGGGCCTTTCCGGCGGCGCGGGAAGCAGGTCCTGCCCGCGCGCCGCGGGCTCCGGGCGGGACGCCTCCTGCTGGTGCTGGAACACCTTGTGGAGCCCCACCCATTGCTCGATCGGGAGATCCTCGAGCAGAACGTAGATGTCCGAGAGGCTCGCGGCCCCGAAGTGCTCGAGGGCCTCCTTGGCGCCGCCCGACCATACCAGGCGCCCCGAGGCCAGCACGACCAAGCGGTCGGCGAGCTTGGCGTTTTCCAGATGATGCGTGACGCAGAGCACTGTGATGTGGTGCGACTTCGCGTACTCGGACAGCAGCCGCATGATCCGCGCATCACTCGCCGGATCGAGACTGCTGGTTGCCTCATCGACGATCAGGACGCGCGGGAGCGCGAGCAACTCCACCGCGAGGCTGACCCGCTTGGACTCACCACCGGATAGTTTCGCCACTGGCGTGTCGAGCCGGTGCGAAATCCCCACGTCGCGCGCCACGGTGCCGATGCGTTGCGCCACTTCGTTGCCGCCGAGCGATGGTGGCAGCCGCAGTTGCGCCGCATAATGCAAGGCCCGGGCGACCGGCAGGGCATCGTGCACGATTTCCTTCTGCGGCACGTAACCGACGAGTCCGCGTAGCACGCTGGCGTCCCCGCTTACGCGGAGCGGACCGAAGCGCACCTCGCCGCGGTCGGGCGCCAACTGCCCCAAGAGCGTGCGCATCAACGTGGTCTTGCCCGAGCCGCTCGGGCCCAGGACACAGACAAATTCCCCGGGTTTGACCGCGAGCGTGATCTCGGAAAGCAGCTCGCGTCCGGAATCGCGGGCGGACACGCCCAGCTGGTCCACGAGCAGCGGGAAGCGCTCCGGGGTCGGGAAAGCGGGCCCATCGCCCGGCGCGGCTTTCACGGTTTTTCCTTCCGGTATTCGGTGGCAGGCACGGTGGGGGGGACTGGTTTGCTCAAACGGTGCATCACGCCGTCGGTGGTCGTGTAGCCGACCCTCTGCACGGTCCCGTCGGGGCGCACCTCGAAAACCAGACGGTCGTGGTAAATGTCGCGGAGGAAATTGGCCCGCTCCAGCGACGCGGCGAACCGCGCGAAACTGCCCCCGAGCGGATCCAGCTGCTTTTCGGAAGTCAGCACCACCATCGGGAGGAGCATTTCGTCCTCCGTTGCCTCGCCGAGAAAAACGGGCCGGGGCGGGCTGAAGGGATTCCGCGGGTTGTCCGCGCTGTTGTCGTAGACGCCCGTGGCCCTGAGCGTGGTCCCCTTGGGCAGGAAAAAGGGCGTCTTGAAGAAATAGGGCTGTTGCCAGTCGTAATCCCACCGCGGGACGCGCACCAGCAGTACGCTTTCCCGCCCTGGAATCTCGGCCCTGAGTTCGAGGGACTGGGCCAGCAAATGTGCGTGGGGGGCAATGCCCGCGATCGTGCAGTCTTCGGGCACGGTCCAATGGCCGGTGACGCGCATGTTTCGGATGCCCGCGGGAATCACCACCAGATCGCCGGGGATGAAAAAGATGGACGCCGCCTTCGGTGGAATCCGATCGTCCTTGCGCAGCCAGAGCCCCATCCGGGTGGAGTCCTGCGCGGGCTTGCCGTTCCGGTGGTAGTGCATCTGCACGACGAGGTCCGAGCCGGCGGCAATGACGAAATCGGCATCCTCCGGCGCCGCGTAGGCTTCTGTCCCCGGCACATAAGCACTCAGGAAACTGAAGCGGGCCACGCCGTCGTCGCGCGGCGGGAGAATGCGGAACCCGATCCCGTGGTGGGCCCAGAATCCCGGTCCGGAATCGCCCTCCGCGTAGGTGGGCCCCGGACCACCGTGTTCGCGCAGCGCCTGCTGCGCCTCGGAATGCGGCATATAGCCGATCAGCGCGTGATGTACGATTGAGTGTTCGGACGGGAGCAGTTGCAGAGCGCGCACCCGCAGGTCCCGGTCGTGGTTGAGCCGGAAAACCTGATGCCGGTACACATCACTCCCCACCGGTCCGAGGTGGAACGGCGCGTCCTGCTCGATGATGATGTCGGGCGGGCCGAGATCCGCCTGGAAATCCTTCAGGTTGGGCAGGGGCGCCAGGCGGGGGGCGGTCGCCGGATCGCCCTCCTGCTCCCCTCCCGTGACCCAGGCGCGCAGGATCTCCACCTCCTCCGGTGGGATGGTGTTGGGCCGGATGATTTCCAGCTCGCTTTCGGCCTGGGCGGGGGGCATTCGGCGCGCCTTGATCTCCTGCAGGCCCATCTGCAGCATGTCTACCGCGTCGGCGTAGGTGGTGAGAGAGAACGGCCCCGCGTTGCCCGGACTGTGGCACGCCATGCAATGTTTCCGGAGGATCGGCGCCACGTCGTGGTGATAGGTCACCGCTCTCCCCACCGTGGCAGCGGCCTGCGGCGGAACGACTTTCTTTTTCCCCACCAAACCCAAGGTGCAGCCCACGGCCAGGGTGCGGGGCAACCGGGCCTTGGTGCCCGCGAGCACATCGGCGAGCGCCTCCCTTAAATCCTCCCGGACCGGGGTCGGGCTCAGTTCGCCGCGGACCTGGTAGGCATCGTTGATGCGGCCCATGTATTGCACCTTGTTTTCCCGGTCCAAGACAAACGCCTCCGGCACGACGGTCGCGGAGAGCGCCGACGCGAGCTCCCCGCCGGTGTCCACGAGCAGGGGAAAAGTGAGCCCGAATTCCCGCCCGAACTGTTCCGGCTCGGTGGATTCCGTCCCGTCGATGAACACGCCGAGCAGCCGCGCTCCCCGTCCCCGCCCGCCCCGCCAGATCTCCTCCAGGAGCGGGGCAACCCGCTTGCTCATGGGGCAATCATGGTAGAGGAACACGATGACCGTGGCCGCCGGCCCCGCATATTCCGCCAGGGACCGGCGCGCGCCCGCCGGGTCGCTGACGCGGATGGCATCGATGGCCAGGGGGGCTTCAGGCAGGGGAGGCAGGCTCCCCTGCCGCGAGTTCGGAGCTCCCACCCCCGCGTTCACCGTGGGAATCTCGGCCGAGACCGGAACGCGTGAAAAGACCAGGACCAGCGCGATCAGGGTCACCAGCAAACTCGCCTGCTCGACCAACGAAGGGGCGCGTGCAGGCGTCATCAAGGCGCAGCGGAGCGTGCGCAGCGACGAAACGCAAGGTCGGACGGTGCCAGGCAACTTCGGGGCGTGATCCGGTCCGCACCGGTCCGGTTCGCGCACCCCCGGCCCGGCGCAAGGGAGCCGAAGGCGTTCCGCGAACGTCGGCCCCACGAAGAATGCTGTGAGCGCGCCGCCGGGAAGGGCGCCTCTCCCCGCTCGGGCCCCGAGGGCCGATTCCTGGCCGAGGAAAACCCTTGCCGAGCGGCAGGGCCGGACTCAGTCCCCCCTTATGCAATGTACCTTCTCCTCGGACGGCAATGTGCTCATCGCTGCGCCTGAGGGGCGGATCGACACCACCACCTGCCAAGATTTCAAGGCCGCGCTCCATACCAAGCTGGATGAATCCAGGGCCAGGCACCTGGTGATCGATTTGGCGGCGGTGGGCTATGTTAGCAGCGCTGGCTTCCGCGAGTTTTTCCTCGTCGGTCGCCGGATGGGCTGCGAAAGCGGGACAATGTCGGTTTGCAGCCTGCAGCTCCAGGTGCGGGAGATTTTCGAGATCGCGCAATTCGGGTCCTCCTACCCGCTGCACGACACGCGCGAGGCGGCGGTGGCCGCGGCCAAGGCGGCGTGAGGGGCGGGAAGGGATGCGCCCGCTGCCTGACGAAGCGTTGCTCCGGGCGAGTGGAGGGGAACCGCCCGCCGGGCCCGCAGCGGGTCCGGTCGCGTCAGCCGGTTGAGCCGTCGAGGGTACTGGAGGAGTCGGCAACGGCGCCAGCGAGCAGTTTCCCCACGGCATCGCGGACTTGGGCGGCCAGCGCGAAGCGGTCGCCCGGCTGCAGCCCCCGGGTTGAGATCGGCTGGCCGATCCGGACGTGAATTCGGGAAGGGCGCACGCGAAAGCCGCCTTTCGGGAGCATCCGTCCGCTTCCGGTGATGGCGACGGGCAGGATGTCCACCTTCGCCGCGATCGCCGCGGCCAGGGAACCGGCGGCAAACGGCCCTAGCGCCCCGTCCACCGAACGGGTGCCCTCAGGAAAGATGACGGTCCACTCGCCGCGTTGCAGAGCCTGCCCGAGCTCGACCACGGCCCGCGCCGCGCGCCGGGGGGAGGAACGGTCGATGAGCACCATCCCCAGGGACCGCATGAATCTGCCGATGAAGGGTAGCGCTCGGAGTTCAATTCTCGCGGTGAACCTGAGCGGCACCGGCAGCGCGCCATAGAGGGCGGGAATGTCCGCATAGGATTGGTGGTTGGAAACCACCAGGGTCGGCTGGCCAGGCGACACATTTTCCCGCCCGGACACGGCGAGGCGCGACAGCCCACCGCCGATGATGATCGGCGCCCAGATCTTCCTTGCCATCCAGAAGGCGATCCGCGCGTTCCCGGAGAACTTCTGCGCAACCAGCGCGCCGGGGATCAAGGTTCCGCAAACCACGCCTAGACTCACGGCCTGTACCAGGTTGACCGGCAACCAGAGGCAGGTCGTACCCCATCCTTCCTCGGCGGGGGCCGCGGTTCGCCGGAGCGGATCGCGCGGCGGGGAGTAGTCTGGGCCGGAAGGGTCCATCACCGGGTCAACAGTAGTTGGTCCGCCGCGGGCGAAAACGGGAAAAACGGGTTTCGCGTTCGAAATTGCCGCCTCGAGGTCTCACCCGTCGTGCCGCGCGCAGGATCCGGCAAGTCAGCCGGTCGGCTGCGGCCGCCGCGCCCCGTTCAGGAAAGTGCCGATCCAAGTGTAGCGCACTAGCCAGCGGTAGGAGGCAAGTAGGATCGCGGTTGCGGTCGAGAACACGAGCAGGAACTTTAGCGAGGGGGACCACGCGAGCGGGAGCACCGCGATTTGTAGCGCCAGCACGAGCGGCAGGTGGGCCAGGTAGATCCAATAGGCGGAGTCGGAAAACCAGCGCGCGCGATATCCGAGATTGCGAAAGCAATGCGCGGAGAGCCCCATCACGCCCAGCGCGAGGCACCAGGTGCAGGCGATCTGGACAAGGGCATCACCGGCCTTGACGCCCAGCAGGAGGATCGAAGCCGGGAAAAACCCCAGTAGCCCGGCAGGAAGCAGGATCCTCCAGCGCGATCCCAACGAGGTGCCAAGCCCGTCCCGGGCATACACTGCGGCACCGAACCAGAAGAATGAGCCGTAGTAGAGCAGCAGAAGAGGGGGAGGAATGAGGGGACCCAGCCAGACATCCGGACCGAAAACGACCCCCATCATGGCTTGCGGGAAAAAGGTCAGCGGGGGGATGAACCACAGGAACCTGCCAGTCGGCGCGAAGCCCAATCGCACGGCGAGGGCGAGAAAAAGGAGGAGCAGGAAGAGGAGCCAGAGAAACCAGAGGTGATCGAGCACCATTTCGTCGAAGAAGTGCACGGTGCTTCCGCCAAAATCCAGGAGCAACGTGTCGGAATACAGCAGTGAACGGTAGCGGATGGACAGGTCCTCAAGGCGTCCGGACAGCGTTAGGGGTGCGCGGCCCCCGGCGTCCTCCAACATGACCGCCGCCTCCGCAATCCCGCGCCGCGTGGCTTTGGCCGGCGGGGGTGGCAGACGTAGTTTGCGGGCCTTGGCCTCCTTCGCTTCAAACGGGCCGAGGCAGGAGCTGGAGGCGGTTTGCCCGGCCTTGTCCCGCGTCGCGGGATTCGCCCCGCGGTCGAGCAGGAGGCGCACGGCCGGGGTCCACCCGAAGTAGGCGGCTTGGTGCAGCGGCGTACTGCCCGCGCCATCGGCCGCGCCGAGGTCCGCGCCCCGGTCGAGCAGGAGCGTGATCATCCCGGTGTTGCCAGTGACCGCCGCCCATCCCAACGGCGTGAGCCCGAAGCCGGGATCGGCCTGGTTGGCGCTCGCCCCCGCGGCGAGCAGCCGCTCGGCGGCCGGAAGGTCGCCGGCCACGATGGCTTCGGCCAGTTCCCCCCGGCGCCGGGGCTCGGCCACCTGCGAATTCACCGCCCCATGGCGCAGGAAGTTGCTCAGCGGTACAATCGTGATGAGCGCGAGCAGCAGGGGCAGCAGGATTCTCCGGGTGCGGTGCTGGAGCATGCCCCGCACCCCTTGCTTCTGCAGGATGAACATCGCGAAAAACCCGCTGAGCAGGAAAAACAGGGGCATGCGGAACAGGTGGATGACGGCCACCGGGATGAAGAATAGGTCGTTCTGCCTGCTGTCCTGGACTGGCCAGGGGCTCGGCATAAAACTCACCAGGGAGTGGAGAACGATGCCTAGGAGCATGGCGATGCCCCGCAGCACATCGAGGTCGGTGCGCCTGGGATCCGCTACCTTACGGTCGTCCCGGATTGGCCCCGGGGAATCCGCGGGCTGGGGGGGGCGGGTCGTGTTCCGTGGGTCGTTCATGGGAGGGATGTGGGGAGCTGGCGCGGGAGGGTGGACCGGGCCCGGGCGCGCGGGGGGGTGAAAGATTGGTTTTCGGACGCCACAGGCGGGAAGGAACCGCGCGAGTGGTGGCGCCTGGAGCGGTTAGGGACGCCCCGATGGGTTCGAGGGGGTCAACTCGGCGGCACAACGCTCGAGCGGCACGGCTGAGTCAAGGTTCCTCTCCGCCGCGGGGGGGCCGCGGGGAGATCCCGTCGTCGCGCGATCGTGGCGATTGCCACGCGCCCGCGCGCCGGCCGGGCCGGATCACTTCCGCCTAAGCCGCCATCCAGCCCAGTCCCATCGCCGCGGTGAGACCGAGTACGAGGGCCACGCGCCGGCGCAGGCCGGCGGAACCCAGCGTCAACGCGAGGCCGCCCTTCAGGAGGGTGTTCGCCACCGCCGCCAGCACCACCGCCACGGTCGCCAGTTCCGGCCGCGCGCCCGCTACCGTGGGATCGCGCGCGACCGACAACGCGATCGCGTCGAGGTCGGTCAGGCCCGACACAAAGCTTAGGGGCAGCAGCCCCTCCGTCCAACCTTGCTCCCGCAGGGCCCGCACCAGCAGCGCGATGAGCGCGTAGAGGGCCGCGAACTTTACCGCCGTCCGCAGGCTCAGGGGATTCCCGAGGGCCGGGGTGTCCCCCGGCAGATGGCCGGGCTGGGCTCGCCGCCAGACCCAAGCCATATACGCCACGCCGGGCAGCGCCATCAGCGCGAAGGGAACCAGGAGGGTCCGCGCAAAGGCCGGATTGATCACGGTCAGCGCCGCCAGCACGCGCGGCAGCATCACGGTGCACGCCGCCGCCACGGCGAGGGCATAGTGGGCATCGAGGCCCGGCTCCTCCCGGCTCCGCCGGCTGAAGGCTAGGGTGGAGGCGGTGCTCGAGGCCAGGCCGCCAAAGATGCCGGTGAGCAAAATACCCGAGCGTGCCCCGAACACCCGAATGGCCACGTACCCGGCGAAGCCGAGGCCCGAAATCAGCACCACCATCAGCCAGGTGGTGTACGGGTTGAAGGCTCCGTAGGGCCCCAGCGCCCGGTCCGGCACCACCGGGAGGATCACCCCGGAGATCGCCGCGAACTGCAGGGTCGCGCGCACGTCCTGCGCCGTGAGCGCCCGGGCCCACGCGTGGATCGGCTGCTTGGAACCCAGCAGGACCATCGTCAGGGCGGCCACCACGACCGCGACCCGCGTCTCCCCGCCCGCCACCAGCACGCCGCAGAACACGGTCAGCAACGCGCCGGCAAACGAGGTGCTGCCCGGCGGCTCGGCCGCCGCCGGACGGAAGGCCCGCGCGATGAGGTGCGCCGGCACCGCGACCAAAACGACCGCGAGCGCGTACGGAAAGTCCCCTTTCAAATGCGCGGCAAGGCACCCGAGGACTGCCCACAGGGTGTGCGTGCGCACGCCCGCGAATTCCCCCGGTTCGGCGCCCTGCTGGTCGCCCCATTGGCGGATCAGGCCCACGAGCGCGCCGAGGCAGGCGCTGACGAGGATCGCGGTGAGCAGGACGGTCATCGGGCGTTTGGAGACGAAGGGGTCGGGCCGAAACCTGCAACAGAGAGGGTATTAGTCACGTCGTGTTGCACGTTTCGCCCAGCCCCCTTCGCGGACGTGCGGTTCGAGCCCTGCCCGAAGGGCTCCACCCGACAGGTCCGCGGCGTCTATGGACGCCACGCACGGCTCCGCTCGCGGATTAAGCCCCTTGCGCCTTTTATGGCCCGCCTCCGCTGAAGCTATGGCGGGCAGGCTCCGCCTCAGGGCGCTGGCAACTGGCCGCGGCGCGGGCCCGTGCCGAGCATCTGGCCGAGGTTGTAACGCTTGCCGTTGATCTCGAGCTCGAGGTTCTCGGCCACGCTGGCCTCGACAAAGAGGGCGCCGGGCCGCGGCACGGAACGCGATTCGCCCGCGGCGAGGAACCCGGTGTAGACGATCTCACCTTCTGAGTCGTCCGCGTTCTTGCGCCGCAGGGTTACCTGCACCGCTCCGGTCGCCACGAGGCCCAGCTGCGGGCCCTTGGGGGCGGCCGGGCCGGACGCGGGGCGCTTCACGGGCTCGGGCGAGCTGCTGAAGAAGATACCCTTGATGAGGAAGAGAACGATGAGCGAGGCGACGGTGATCGCGCCCCACTTGGCGTAGAGAAAAACCTTCGCTGGATCGGGCCCCGTCGGCAGGGAGCTACCGGGCCGCGCCCGCGGGGGCGCCGGTCGCGCGGGCACCTGATCTTCCGCTTCGCCTTCTTCCGCACTAGTCCGCGCGGCGGGCGACTCGAAGGGTGGCGTCGAAACGTCTAACCGACCGTAGATCTCTCGCGCGGAGGGCCGTGGCCGCGCCTCCCCGCGCCCCAGCGTCGCGTAATCGGCGAGGATCCGGTCGGAGGGTACTTTTAGAAAGTTGGCGTACGTCCGCAGAAAGCCGCGGACGTAGATCTCGGTAAGCCCGATGTCGAAGTGGTTGCTCTCGAATTTCTGTAGGTAATCGCCGCGGATCTTCGTGACCTCGGCTGCCTCGCGCAGTGAAACACCCTTCTTTTTCCGCGCTTCCTCGAGCCGTTCGCCGATGGTCTGCATGGGGGGGACTTAGGGGATGGCCCGGGGCAAGTCACCTCGAAACACGCCGGGGCGCGCCGGGGGGCCGCGGGCGGGCGGCTCAGAGGCTGTCGAGGTCCACGAGGATCTCGCGCGGGCTGGAGCCGTTCTCCGGCCCGACGATGCCCTTCTCCTCCATTATCTCCATAATGCGGGCGGCCCGGTTGTAGCCGATCTTCAGCTTGCGCTGCAGCATCGAGGTGCTCGCCCGGCGCGTCGCCTTCAGCACCTCCATCGCCTCGTGGTACAACTCATCGTCGTCCCCGAGATCGCCGTCCTCGCCCTCGCCATCCTCGTCCTCGCGCGCCGCGCGGTCGATCTGTTGCTGCACCGATTGCGCGTACTGCGGCGGGCCATTGCGCTTGAGGTGCTCGACCATCGCTTGCACCTCTTCGTCCGAGACGAATGCGCCCTGCGCGCGTACGAGGCGCGAGGAACCCGGCGGCGAGAACAGCATGTCGCCGCGGCCGATCAGGGTGTCCGCGCCCTTGGTGTCGAGGATGGTCCGCGAGTCGACCTGCGACGCCACCTGGAAGGCGATGCGGGAGGGGAGGTTGGCCTTGATGACGCCGGTGATGACGTTCACGGAGGGCCGCTGGGTAGCAATGATGAGGTGGATGCCGGCCGCGCGGGCCAGCTGGGCGAGGCGGGCGATGTTGGTCTCGATGTCCGCCGGGGCCACCGCCATCAGGTCGGCCAGCTCGTCGATGATCGCGACGATGTAGGGCAGGCGATCCGGGATCTCCACGCCGGCGAGCGGATCCACACCCTCGAGGACGCCCTGGGCCTCGGGTGGCGGTGGCGGTTCCTCGCCCCCGCGCTTGCGCTGGTTGAAGCCCACGATGTTGCGGACGTTCACCTTGGCGAAGATCTGGTAGCGCTGCTCCATCTCCTTCAGCAGCCACTTTAGGGCGGCGGGCACTTTTTTGGGCTCCGTCACCACCGGGATCAGCATGTGCGGGAGCGCATTGAAAATTTTCAGCTCCACGACCTTTGGGTCCACCATGATCATCCGCAGGTCCTTCGGACTCTTGGAATACAGGATCGAGGCGACAATAGAGTTAATGCAGACTGACTTACCAGAGCCGGTGGCGCCCGCGATGAGCAGGTGCGGCATTTTGGCGAGATCCGAGACGAGCGGCGCCCCGGAGACGTCCTTGCCCAGCGCGATGGGGATTTCCGCCTTGGTGCCGCTCCAGTCTTCGCTCTCGAGCAATTCGCGCATCCCGACGGGGGTCGGCCGCTGATTCGGCACCTCGACGCCCACCGCGGCCTTGCCTGGAATGGGCGCGAGGATGCGGACCGACTGGGCCCGCATCCCGAGGGCGATGTTCTTGTCGAGGCCGGAGATCTTCTCCACCCGCACACCCGGGGCGGGTACGACCTCGTAGCGGGTAATGACGGGCCCGACGTGGATCTCGCCGAGGGTGACCTCGACGCCGAACTCCGAGAGGATGCGGAGGAGGTTGATCGCGTTCTGGCGGTGCTCCTCCTCGCCGTCGGCGGCGGCGGCGCGCACCTGTTCGCGGAGGAGGGACAGGGGCGGGAACTGGTAGTTTTTGTCCTCGCTCTGGGGCAGGGCCACGCGCGCTGCCTTCCGCGGCTCTTCGGGCTTGACGATCGTTAGGGCCACCTTGGCTGGAGCCGGGGTGGGGCTGGGCGTGGGCTTTTCCGCGACCGGAGCGGGCGAGGGTTTGGCGGCCGGGGCTGGCGGCTCGGCCAGGATGGGTTCCGTTGCGGGCGTGCGCGGGGCGTGGCGCGTGAGGGGATCGCCGTCTCCCTTCGGGGTCGCGACTTTCGGGCCCGAGGAACCGCCGTGGGCTGGGGCGGCGGTCGCCGAGGGTTTCACTTTGGCGGCGGTAGCCTCCTTGGCGGCGGCGGCCTGCGCCTTGCGCAGCAGTTCAGCCTCCTGCTGGCGCTGGGCCGCCAGCTCGGCGGCGAGTTTGGCCCTTTCTGCCCGCCACGCCGCGAATGCGGCGAGGGCGCGTTGGAACTCCGCCCCGAGGTCACTGAAGAAAATGAAGACCAGGCAGGCAGTGTAGACCGTCACCAGCAAGAGTCCGGCGCCGAAGCCACCGAGCAGGGGTTCGAGGAAGCCGTGGTAAAGCCAGAGGCCGATGAATCCGCCGGGTCCCGCCGGGCACCAGTTGCTCCGCCAGGTCTCCGCTGCGAACATCGCCGCGATCCCCGCTCCGGTGAGGAGTCCGAGGACCATCGTAAGCCCGCGGGCCTGCGTCACCCGCCGCGAGCCGCGGACCGAGAGGTACACGAGCCAGGCGAGGAACAGGGGCAGGAGCCAGCCGGCGAAGCCGAGCATCCGGTAGACCGAGGCGGCAAGGTAGGCGCCCACGATGCCCGCCGGACCGCGCACCGTCGGCAGCGGTTGGTGGTCGTATGGGCTCTGCGAGGGGTCGTAGGTCGCGAGGGCGACCGTGAGGTAGGCCCCGCCCAACGCCGCCCCGATCGCGAGTCCCCAGAGGATCGGCGCGCGCGTGGTGGTGGCAAAAGTGGTTGAGCTCTCGGCCTTAGGCATTTGGCTCCGACGGATCGGGCAGGTAGCGAATCCGAGGCCATCCGCCCGGCCGGTCAAACGCAAATCCCCCTGCCCCGCCCGCCTTTTAAGGCCTTTTGATGCCGCCGCTCCCCCTCTTCCGCTTTACCCCGCTCTACCAGGAACGCGTCTGGGGCGGACGCGCCCTCGCCACCGTCCTGGGCCGCGCGCTGCCCGCCGACGACCGGCCGATCGGCGAAAGCTGGGAACTGGTCGACCGCCCCGAGGCCCAATCTCGGATCCTCGGTGGGCCCTGGGACGGCCAGTCGCTGCGCGCGGTGATCGCGGCGGATCCCGCGGGCGTGATGGGGCCGGGATGGGCGGCCGCGCGGCCGTTCCCGATTTTGGTCAAGTGGCTCGATTGCCGCGAGCGGCTGAGCCTACAGGTCCACCCGCCGGCTGCCGTGGCCGGCGAGCTCCGGGGCGAGCCGAAGACGGAGAATTGGTACCTGGCCGAGTGCCAGCCGGGCGCGCACCTCATCGTAGGCCTGCGCCGCGGCATCACCCGCGAGGCCTTCGCCGCTGCCCTGGCCGCGGGGACGCTGGAGGAGTGCGTGCACCGGTTTCCGGTGGCCGCAGGAGATTCGATTTTGGTGCGGAGCGGCCAGCTGCACGCAATCGACGGCGGCAACCTGATCCTCGAGATCCAGCAGAATTCCGATACCACCTACCGGGTCTACGATTGGGGCCGCGTGGGCCTCGACGGCCGGCCGCGGCAACTGCACGTGGAGGAGTCGCTGCGCTCGATCCTCTGGGACGACGTCGAGCCGCGGCCGCGGCGGGCGGCGCCGGGGTCCGCGGTGCTGGCGGAGGCCCCGGAGTTCCGGCTGCGCCGGGTGGCGCTGGCGCCGGGCGCACGCCTGACGCTGGCCGCGGGTGAGCAGCCGCGGATCCTGAGCGTGGTGGCCGGCCGGCTGGAGGGCGCGGGCGAGCCGCTGCGGCGGGGTGACAACGTGCTCGCGCCGTATGCGGGGGCGTTCGTGCTGACGGCCCCCACTGGGGCGACGGTGCTGGTGACAGAGAATTTCGCGGGCTGAGCCGCGGAACAGGCGGGTAGGGCCGCAAAAGGCGCAAGGGGTGCAGGGCGCGGACTGGGCTTTCCGTGGCGTCCATAGACGCCGCAGGCATGCAAGGGCGAGCGATCGGAGGAGGGCTCTGAACCAAGGCCAGGAGGCGACCGTTACCCAACGATCGCCGAGTTGGCATGGGTGAGAGCCCCGCCGAGGCGAAGTGCGGCTTGAAGTCCGGCGCGGCCGCGTGTTCTCTCCTAGGCTTTTCGTCCATGCCTGAGCCCGCCGCACCTGTTCCGCCCGAGTCCGCCGTCCCGCCGCCGCCGCCCGCCGCGGAGGCGAAGCCCGAGACCACGGACGCCGCCGCGCAGCTGGCGGCCGCCAAGGTCGAGGCCGCGGCCAACCTCGACCGTTTCCTGCGTGCCGCCGCCGACCTCGAGAACTTCCGCCGCCGGGTCGTCCGCGAGAAGGACGATCTCCGCGTGGCCGCGACCGGCCGCGTGCTCGAGGATATTTTCCCGGTCATGGATACCCTTGCGATGGCGATCAGCGCCGCGCGCCAGCCCGCCGCGGACCTGAAGTCCCTCGTCAACGGCGTCGAGATGGTGCTCGGGCAGCTGCGGACGGCGCTCGCCAACCACGGCCTGAAGGAGATCAGCCCGCTGGGGCAGGCCTTCGATCCCCACCAGCACGAGGCGATCGCGCACCAGCCTTCGGACCAACCGGCCGAGCACGTCGCGGCGGTGGTCCGGGTGGGCTACAGTCTCAACGGCCGGCTGCTGCGGCCCGCTTCCGTGATGGTCTCGAGCGGCCCGGCCAAGTAATCTTCCCCCTATGGCGCAGGACGACTATTACCAACTGCTGGGGGTGGAGCGCGGGGTCACCGCGGAGGAACTGAAGAAGGCGTACCGCAAGAAGGCGGTGCAGTACCATCCCGACAAGAATCCCGGCAACAAGCAGGCCGAGGAGATGTTCAAGAAGGTCTCGCACGCCTACGAGGTGCTGAACGATCCCGAGAAGCGGGCGGCGTACGACCGTTATGGCGCGGCGGCGTTCGAGGGTGGAGGCGGGGTGCCGCGCGGACCGGGCGGCGGCGCGGGGGCGGGCGGGTTCCACGATCCTTTCGACATCTTCCGCGAGGTCTTCGGCCAGCGCGGGGGCGGCGGCATCTTCGAGGAGATGTTCGGTGGCCAGGGCCAGGGCGGCGGTCAGGGTGGGCAGGACGGTTCTGACCTCCGCTACGACCTGGAGATCACCCTCGAGGAGGCGGCCCGCGGCGTGGAGAAGGAGATCTCCTTCCGCAAGGCGATGGCCTGCGAGCGTTGCGACGGTTCCGGCGCGGAGCCGGGTTCGCGGCGCGTCAACTGCGTCACCTGCCGGGGTTCCGGCCAGGTGCGGCGCTCGGGCGGCATCATCACCTTCACCCAGACCTGTCCGTCCTGCGGTGGGGCCGGCTCGCGGATCGAGAAGCCCTGCACGGGCTGCAAGGGCGAGGGCCGCGTGGCGAAGAACACCAAGATCCACGTGCGCATCCCGCCGGGCGTCGACACGGGTTCGCGCCTGCGGTCGACGGGCAACGGCGAGGCGGGCGTGGCGGGTGGTTCTGCGGGTGACCTGTACATTGTCTTGACCGTGAAGGAGCACGAGCTGTTCGAGCGGCAGGGGGATGACCTGTACTGCGACATCCCGATCAAGTTCACCTATGCGGCGCTGGGTGGGACCATCGAGGTGCCGACCTTGTCGGGCCGGGCCTCGCTGAAGGTCGCGCCGGGGACCCAGAGCGGGACGACCTTCCGCCTGCGGGGTAAGGGGATGCCGAGTCTGCGCGGGGGCACCACGGGCGACCAGCTGGTGCGCGTGCAGGTGGAGGTGCCGACGAGCCTGACCGCGGACCAGCGGCGGATCTTGGAGGAGTTCGCGAAGGTGAGCGGCGACGCCAACGAGCCGACCTCACGTTCCTTTTTCGAGAAGGCGAAGAAGTTCTTCTGAGCCGGGCGGGGGCTCATCCTCGGGCACAGGCCCCGCGTACGGCGCTTTGGGGTAGCCGGGGAATCCTTCCCCGCCTGGCGGGAATGGGAGGGTTGGCCAGGTCAATCGGGGCAACGGCCAGCGCAGTGCCCTCGCCGCAGCCCCGCGCTTGCCGCGAGCGGCCGGGAGGCTCAGCCTCCGCGCCGGAGTTTCAGCCTTACCGGCTCTCGGTTCATACCCCGTTACACCCCGCATCCCCAATGCTCGCTGCCTTCCCCCTTCGCACCCGGCTCCTCCCGTTGTTCCTGCTCGTTCTCGCCGCCGCCGCGCGGGCGGCTGACGCGGTCGTCACCGGCTCGGTCAGCAACGCCGCCACCGGCAACCTGCTCGAGGGGGCCCGGGTCGAGGTGCCCGCCCTCGGCCGCGTGGCCTTTACCGACGGCACCGGCCGCTACGTGCTGGCCGGCCTGCCCGCCGGGACGCACGCGTTGGTGGTCTCCTACCTCGGTCTCGATACCGCGCGCGCGAGTGTCGCCGCCGCGGCCGGCGCCCGGGTGGAACGCAACTTCGACCTCACCACGGCCATCTACCGGCTCGACGCCTTCAAGGTCACCGGGGAACGCGAGGGTGATGCCGCCGCGCTGACCCTCCAGCGCAATGCCGAGAACGTGAAGAACGTCGTGGCGATGGATTCCTTCGGCAACCTGCCCAACCTCAGCGCGGGCGAGGTGGTGATGCGCCTGCCCGGCGTCGCCGGCAGCCCCACCGACGAGGGCCTCGCCTACTGGTTCAACATCCGCGGGATGGATCCCCAGCTGAATTCCGTCACCATCGACGGCGGCGGCCTGCCGAGCGTGAACCTCAACCGCACCTTCCAGCTCCAGAGCGTCACCGGCACGATGTTCGAGGCGCTGGAGCTGACCAAGGGCCACACCCCGGACAAGGGCGCGGACTCCCTCGGGGGCACGATCAACCTGAAGACCCGTTCGCCGCTGAGCATGCGGGAGCCGCGCCGCACCACCTATAGCCTCACCGCCCGCGTGGCCCCCTCGTTCTTCGAGCAGACGCCGACCCGCGAGCAGCACCGCGCCCACCCGCTGGCCACGCTCGCCCACCAGCAGCTGTTCGATGTGTTCGGCGGGCAGCGGAACCTCGGGGTCGCGCTGAACCTGTTCTACAGCGAGAACGCCGTCGGCGGCGCTAGCACCACCCTGGATTACCAGAACACCCTCAATCCCGAGGCCTTCGTCTGGGACTTCCGCCAGTGGGACAACATCAACAACCGCAAGCAGACCAGCGCCAACCTGCGCGCGGACTACCGCTGGTCGCCCGAGACGCGGTTCTCGGTGACGCTTCTCGCCAACGACAACTTCGAGCGGCACCGGCGGCGGATGGAGGTGCGCGCCTTCACCGGCAACGCCAACACCGTGCCCAACGCCACCACCACCGGCGTCGTCCCCGGGCTCTTCAACGGGCGGGTCACCGTGGTGCGCCCCGTGGCGGCCGCCAACCTCGACGTCCTGATGGACGGCCCGCTCAATTTCTACGTGCGGACCCGCAAGGTCGACCTCGGGGCGGAGCACGAGTTCGGGCGCTGGCAGATCGATTACACCGGGGGCATCGGGTACACGAACCTCAACACCGGGCAGGGCACGGCGGGCGCGCTGACGATGCGCCTGGCCGGCGCGGGCTGGATCCTCGAGCGGACGGACGACCCGATGTACCCGCGGTTGCTGGCCAACGGCGGGCCGGACTTCCTCAACCCTGATAATTACCGCCCGACCGCCAACGGCCTCACCAACACCAACAACCAGATTGACCGGCTGATGACCCAGGCGCGGGCCAACGCGCGCTATGAGGTGCCGGTGGCGGTGCCGTTGTTCCTCAAGGCCGGGGTGTCCTGGCGCGAGGAGGAGTTCGACGCGTGGGGCAAGGACAACCACCGCTGGAGCTACATCGGCGGCGGCCCGCTCGCGCCCGATCCGGCCCTGCTCGGCCACTACGCCCGCGGCACGGGCCTGCGCCTGCCGCGCTGGCAGTCGCATATGTTTATGAACAACCGGCGCCCGCGCGACCCCGCGGCGTGGCGGGAGGACCTGTATTACCACGAGAGCCAGAAGTTCACGGCGACCCGCGGGTACGTCGAGCGGGCGCAGGCGGTCTACGGGATGGCGCAGGGGCGCCTCGGCCGCGAGGGCTGGGCGGGGCGCACCGGCTTCCTCGGCGGGGTGCGTCTGGAGGACACCCTCGTCACCAGCCGCGGCTGGGTCCGGGCGCGCGTCCTGAGCTCCGTGGCCCAGCAGACAGCCGATCCGGCGGGGGCGGCGCGCCGCGATTACGAGAATAACTTCCGTTCGCTGCGGCGCGGGTACCGGCAGGCGTTCCCCAGCCTGCACGCGACGCACGATCTGACGCCCGGCCTGAAGCTGCGCGCGAGTTACAGCACCAGCTTCGGCCGGCCGGCGCCGTCGACCTTCCTGCCCGCGGAGACGCCCGACGAGACCAACCAGCGCGTGACCGTCTCCAATCCCGGCCTGCGGCCCCAGTCGGCGCGCAACTGGGACGTTTCGCTCGAGTATTACTTTGAGCCCGTGGGCCAGCTGTCGGTCGGCTGGTTCCACAAGGAGATCCGCGACTACATCATTGAGAACCAGGACCTGCGGATCATCCCGGGTGGGGCGGACAACGGCTATGAGGGGGAGTACGCGGGTTGGACGGAGCGCTCGTCCGTGAATGGCGGCACCGCGGTGGCGCAGGGGTGGGAGTTCAGCTACCGCCAGCAGTTCACCTTTCTGCCGGGGCTGCTGCGGGGGCTCGCGGGGTCGTTCAACTACACGTGGATCGACGCGCACGGGCTCTTTGACGAGGGCCGGTACCTGACGCGGCGGGAGGTGCAGGGGTTCATCCCGCACGCGGCGAACGCCTCGCTCTCGTGGCGGCATCGCGGCCTGACGGCGCGGGTGTTGTACAACTTCACGGGCGAGTACATCACGGCCTTCAACGCGACCAGCGCGGCGCTGCACTTGTACCGCAATTCGATGAAGACCGTGAATCTGGGCGTGGGCTACCAGGTGAATCCGGCGGTGAACCTGAGCCTGGACGTGGCGAACCTGTTCAACGAGCCGCAGGCGTGGTACCGCGGCCGCAAGGAGCGCGCGCAGCGGACCTTGTACAACTTCGTGACCGTGACCGCCGGCGTGAACGGGCGGTTTTGATCCTGCTGCGCTGAAGCTTCGCAGGACACGGTTCCTGCTGCGCCGAGGCCACGAAGTCGTCCCTGCTTCGCTAAAGCTACGCAGGGCGCGGCCCTTCCGCGCCGAGGCTACGCAGGGCATCCTTCGCCGGCGCGAGCGATCATCCAGGGTGCTTCGGGGGCTCTCCGCAGGATGGCCGCGCCATCCGAAGCTCGCAGAGCGAAGGATG